>JBJHDJ010000447.1:0-2427 GCA_050486485.1 Porticoccaceae bacterium | reverse complement strand
TCAGTCCGGACTGTTCCAGCAGGCGCAGCCCCTCGCGAATGGTGGATCGGGTCACCTGGAATTGCTCGCAGAGTTCCGCCTCGATGGGCAGGCTGTCGCCGTCCGCCAGGGTACCGTCGACGATATTTTGCTCGATGGCGCGGAACACCTGCAGGTACGCCGGTTCGCGATGGAGGGGGGTGAATTTTCCCGCCCGGCGACTGCTGCTCATGGAGCCTCCCGTCGAAGTGATGGCAGCCCGGTTCGATACCCGGCGCCAGCCCGATGTATTGTCAGACAATAGGATTATGGGATAACCTAGCGACACCACGCAAGCCGGGAATTGTTCATGTCCATCATCCACTCCAAGATTGATCCCCGATCGGAGGGTTTTGCCGCCAACGACAAAGCCATGCGCGCCTTGATCGACGAGCTGCGGGCCAATGCGGCGCGGGTCGCCCAGGGCGGCGGCGAACGCTACGCCCTGCGCCACAAGCAGCGCGGCAAGCTGCTGGCCCGCGAACGCATCGACCGCCTGCTGGATCCAGGCGCCCCCTTTCTGGAGCTGGGCCAGTTCGCCGCCTGGGGCATGCACGGCGGCGATGTGATCTCCGCGGGCATCGTCACCGGCATCGGTCGCGTCGCCGGCGTGGAGTGCATGATCGTCGCCAACGACCCCACCGTGAAGGGCGGCACCTACCACCCGGAGACGGTCAAGAAGCATCTGCGGGCCCAGGAGATCGCCCTGGAAAACCGCCTGCCCTGCATCTATCTGGTGGAATCCGGCGGCGCCTTCCTGCCCATGCAGGACGAGGTATTTCCCGACAAGGACGATTTCGGTCGCATCTTCTACAACCAGGCGCAAATGTCCTCCCGGGGCATACCCCAGATCGCCGTGGTGCACGGCTCCTGTACCGCCGGGGGCGCCTATGTGCCGGCCATGTCCGACGAGGCCATCATCGTCAAGAAACAGGGCACCATCTTTCTCGGTGGCCCGCCCCTGGTGAAGGCGGCCACCGGCGAGGAGGTGAGCGCCGAGGACCTGGGTGGCGGCGATGTCCACACCCGCATCAGCGGCGTGGCCGACCACCTGGCGGAGGACGACGACCACGCCCTGGGTCTGGCGCGGCAGATCATCTCCCGGCTCAACTGGGTGAAGCTCGGCTCGCTGATTCTGGCGGAACCGGAGTCGCCCCTCCACGACCCGGAGGAGCTCTACGGGGTGGTGGAGGCGGATCCCCGCAAGCCCTACGACGCCCGGGAAATCATCGCCCGGGTGGTGGACGGTTCCCGCTTCGACGAATTCAAGCCCCTCTACGGTTCCACCCTGGTGACCGGCTTTGCCCGCATCCACGGCTACCCGGTGGGGATTCTCGCCAACAACGGCATTCTGTTCTCGGAAAGCGCCAAGAAGGGCGCCCATTTCATCGAACTGTGCTGCCAGCGCAAGATTCCCCTGATATTCCTGCAGAACATCACCGGCTTCATGGTGGGCAAATCCGCCGAGCACGGCGGCATCGCCAAGGACGGCGCCAAGCTGGTCACGGCGGTCGCCACCGCCGCGGTGCCCAAGTTCACCGTGGTGGTGGGCGGTTCCTACGGCGCCGGCAACTACGGCATGTGCGGCAGGGCCTACGGGCCGCGCTTTATGTTCATGTGGCCCAACGCCCGCATCTCGGTGATGGGGGGCGAGCAGGCCGCCAGCGTGCTGGCCACGGTGCGGCGCGGCGGGCTCCGCGACGGAGAAGCCTGGTCCAGTGATGACGAGGAAGCCTTCAAGGAAGAGATCCGCGCCGACTACGAGCGCCAGGGCTCGCCCTATTACTCCTCGGCGCGCCTGTGGGACGACGGCATCATCGACCCGGCCCAGACACGGGATGTGTTGGGGCTATGTCTGTCGGCGTCCCTCAATGCCCCGGTGGAAGACACCCGCTTCGGCGTGTTTCGGATGTAAGTCGGGAGATGGGCAACGAGGATTGGGAAAGGACTTCGCACCACCCTTTCCCGTCCCCTACCCTGCATCTCCCCCTGTCCAACCCAACTCGAATGGGCTGATCTATGTTCAAGAAAATTCTCATTGCCAACCGCGGCGAAATCGCCGTCCGGGTTGCCCGCACCGCGCGGCGCATGGGCATCGCCACCGTGGCCGTGTACTCCGACGCCGACGCCGGCGCCCCCCATGTGCGGGCCTGCGACGAGGCGATTCACATCGGCCCCGCGGCGGCGGCCGAGAGCTATCTGCGGGTGGACAAGATCATCGCCGCCTGCAGGCAAACCGGCGCCGAGGCGGTTCACCCCGGTTACGGCTTCCTGTCGGAAAACGCCGCCTTTGCCGAGGCGCTGGAGGAGGCCGGCATCGCCTTTATCGGACCCACCGCCGACACCATCCGTGCCATGGGCTCCAAGTCCGCCGCCAAGGATCTGATGGAGGCCGCCGGGGTGCCCACC
>JBJHDJ010000446.1:0-2440 GCA_050486485.1 Porticoccaceae bacterium | reverse complement strand
CAGTTGCGCTTCCAGGCGGCGCAGGCGCTCGTTGAGTGTAACCAGTTGCCGGCGCAGGTTCTCGACCTCATCTGCCCCATTGATCGATACCTCCGCGCCTTTGCGGGCGCCATAGCTCAGCCGCCACTCCGGCGGGTAGAGACTGTCGTTATCCTTCACCGCATTGGCGAGCCCCCTGTCGAAGGTTTCATCCCCCAGCTCCATCTGTCCATCGGAGTGGATGGCCGGCATCATGGATTCCAGCCAGCCACTGAGGATGCTGCCCAGGTATTCCCCCTGCTGTTGCTTGAAGGCCTCGAAAAAGGTCTTCTGGGCGAACACCGTGTCGGTGGGCCTGGTGTTGGCGCAGGCCAGGGCGTATTTGCGCACCTCCGCCTCCAGCTGTGACTTCGGCACCACGCTGTTGACGAAGTTGCAGCGCTGCATGTCCAAGGCGGTGAAGGGGCGGCCAGTAAACACCATTTCCTGAAAGTTGCGCAGGCCCATCATCAGCGCCCACTGCCACATGCGCGCCGCCCAGCCCACATAGCGGAAGGAGGCGTGGCCGAACAGGGCGTCGTCGGAGGAGATCACCAGGTCGGCGTCCCCCGCCAGATAGAAGTGCCAGCCATAGCAGTAGCCTTTCACCTCGACGATACTGATTTTTTTGAAATCCTGAAGGTCGCGCATGCCCTGGTTGGCCTTGGCGTACAACTGGGTCACCGCCGCCAGGTGGCGGTAGGTGCCCTTCGGGGGATACACGACTTCCTCGTCGTCGCCGATGCGGAAATCGTGCAACCAGGACACCCCGGGTTTGTCGGAGAAAAGATCGGCCATTTCCGGCAGGTCGTCGCCGGTACCGAAGTGGTCGCCGGCGCCGCGAATCACCAGCACCTTCACCTCGTCGTCGACATTGGCGCGGTGCACCAGCTCGGCAAAGCGGTGGCGCGCCGGGGTGGTGATGGCGTTGTGCTTGTCCGGCCGGTTGATGGTGATGGTGGCAATTCGGGTTTCCACCTCCTTTTCGTAGAGGATGATGTCCTCGGCCGGGGGACGCCTGGTCTCTGTTGCCATTGCCATTACCTGCCCTGGAGTCGTGCCTGATTGCTGGTATGCGCCAGGTGCCTGGCGATCATGTCCGCGGCGGCGTTGATTTTCAGTTTGCCGGTGGCGGTGCGGGGAATGTCCTGCTCGGACACGAAAACAATGGCGCGCGGCACCTTGTAGCTGGACAGGCTCTGCCTCAAGGCCACCCGCAGTCCCACTTCGCTCAGAGGTTCACCGAGATTCGGCTCCGGCACCACGGCGGCCACCACCACCTTGCCCGCCCGCGGGTCTGGCAAGCCCGCCACCACCGCCTGCCGCACCCCGGGCAACGCCGCCAGTGCCGCCTCCACCTCCAGCCGCGACACATTGGCACCACGGGTCTTGATCATGTCATCCCGCCGCCCCGCGGGGTAAAGATAGCCGTCGCCATCGATGCGCACCAGATCCCGGGTGGGGTAGAAGCCATCCTCGGTGAATACCTGGTGGCGGGGAACCTTGTAGAACCCGAGCATCAGCGCCGGGCCACGGATCTGCAACTCGCCGACTTCCCCCGGCGGCACTTCGACGCCGCTATCGGAGTCCACCACGCGCCGCTGGTAGCCGTTGATGGCCCGTCCGAAGGAATCCGCCTTGTCCGCCGGCAGGGGGACCCCCATGGGCTCGGCGCTGTGGGCCGAAAAACTCTCGGTCATGCCGTACATGGCGGCCCGCGGCGGTAGCAAGTGTCCGCTGGGGGTGGGAAATCCGTGGAGGTCCGGAATATGGGAGATGTCGACACCGGTCTTTCCAGCGGCCTCCACCAACAACGGCTGGCGGTCACCCCAGGCGTTCACCCGGGTCACGGCGAAGTCCGTGATCATCGTCAGTGCATCGCCGATGTCAGGGCCGCGGGGGTAGACCTGGGTGGCGCCGACACTCAATACCTGCAGCATGGTGGACAGTCCCGCCATCCAGAACAGGGGCAACAGGCACATCATCCTGTCCCGCGGTTGTAGGGCGAAGTGGTGGGCAAGCACCGGCGGGTGCCTGGCCACGGACCAGTGACCGTGCATCACCGCCTTGGGTTGCGCGGTGCTGCCGGAGGTGTACACCACCAGCGCCGGGTCGCTGGCCACGACTTCCCTCTCGACGGCGGCCAGCAGGGCGCCCGTCGGTGCGCCAGGACCCTCGCCCAGCGCCACCAGATCGGAAAACGGCAACGCCCACTTCAGACCGTCGGCATCGTCCAGCCAGATGCGGCGCAGGCTGGGGGCGGCGGCAAGATACAGCCGCCCCGCCACACAGGTGTCCAGGCCCGGCAGGGCGGCGGACAGGGTTCTTCCGTAGTCGTGGCGCAGCAAGCGGCGGGCGCCAATGAGCAGCTGAATATCACCGTGGCGCAGCACATGGGCCAACTCCGGCGCCGTGCACAGGG
>JBJHDJ010000445.1:0-2441 GCA_050486485.1 Porticoccaceae bacterium | reverse complement strand
CTATAATGCCGCCAGTTTCGATATCCCCCTATCTGCATACGGAGACAATCCATGAGTTTGTTCAACAAAGCGGCGTCGTCCCTGCTGGCCCTGGGACTGGTTGTCGGTCTGGCGGGCTGTGGTGGCGAAACCCAGGAAGTCCAGCTCACCCCCAGCCAGGAGCAAGCCGTCGCCGAGCGACTCGCTCCCCACGGCGAACTGGTGATGGAGTCGGAAGTGGCCACGGCCGCCCCTGTAGCCGCCGCTGGCGGGGAGCCCCGCCCCGCCGAGGATATCTACAACCGCTTCTGCCTGTCCTGCCACATGACCGGCGCCGCCGGCGCCCCCAGGCTGGGTGATACCGCCGCCTGGGAAGATCGCATCGCCCAGGGCATGGATGTGCTCTATACCCACACCATCGAGGGTTTCCGCGGCATGCCGCCCCGCGGCCTGTGCATGGATTGCAGCGACGAGGAGCTGGAGAAAACCGTGGAGTACATGCTGGACAGTCTTTAAGATCTGTCGGCCATCATAAAAAACCCGCGCTGGATGGCGCGGGTTTTTTTATGGGCACATCTCTTACACATAAGGGCACCTCTGCGCTATCACTATGGGAGCCAAGCAGGAGGCGGGTCGGTAGCCGATCGGTCTTGATATTTCACCTGCTCATCGATCTAGAACCGGGCGCGACTTTGCGGAGCAGCTGTATCAAGCAGCTTATCCACGACATGCCCTGCGCATTGTGTTTCGATGGCGATACCCATGGAATCCTGCACCGGTCTATCTTGGCGTCAGACGTCAGACGTCAGACGTCAGACGTCAGACGTCAGACGTCAGACGTCAGACCGAATTCCCCTCATGTAGACTCAATATCCGACTTTTGTGTCATGGAGGTGCTCTTATGCCCATGACCACGGCAATCGTCAATCGCGCTGGGCGATGCGCTCCCGGGCCCGCGCCACGGCGGCGCGTACCTGCGCCGGGGCGGTGCCGCCGAAATGATCCCGGGCCGCCACCGATCCCTCCAGGGTGAGCACCTGGAACACATCCTCGCCGATGTCGGCACAAAAGCCCTGCAACTCCTCCAGGCTCATCTCCGCCAGATCGCGGCCCGTGGCGATGCCGCTGGCGTCGGCGCTGCCGACGATTTCATGGGCGTCGCGGAACGGGATGCCCATGCGCACCAGGTAGTCCGCCAGGTCGGTGGCGGTGGCGAAGCCGCGCCGTGCCGCCTCGCGCATGGTGTCGGCCCTGACCTGAATGGCGGGCACCATGTCGGCGAAGGCCCGCAGGCAGTCCTTGACGGTGTCGACGGCGTCGAACAGCGGTTCCTTGTCCTCCTGGTTGTCCTTGTTGTAGGCCAGGGGCTGGGACTTCATCAGGGTCAGGAGGCTGATCAGGTGGCCGTTGACGCGTCCCGTCTTGCCGCGTACCAGTTCCGGCACATCGGGGTTCTTCTTCTGGGGCATGATGGACGAGCCGGTGCAGAAGCGGTCCGGCAGGTCGATGAAGGCGAACTGGGCCGAAGCCCACAGGATCAGCTCCTCGGAGGCCCGGGACAGGTGGGTCATCAGCAGGCTGGCGAAGGCGCAGAACTCGATGGCGAAATCGCGGTCGCTGACGGAATCCAGGGAGTTTTCCGTGGGGCCGTCGAACGCCAGCAGGCTGGCGCTGTAATGCCGGTCGATGGGGTAGGTGGTGCCCGCCAGCGCCGCGGCCCCCAGGGGCGAACGGTTCATGCGCCGCCGGCAGTCCAGCAGGCGGCCGTGGTCTCGCTCCAGCATTTCAAACCAGGCCAGCAGATGGTGGCCGAAGGTCACCGGTTGGGCGGTCTGCAGATGGGTGAAGCCAGGCATGATGGTGTCGCTGTGCCGCTCCGCCAGATCGAGGAGGCCCTGTTGCAGACGGGTCAGCCCGGTGCTGATGGCGTCCATTTCATCCCGCAGCCACAGGCGGATATCGGTGGCCACCTGATCGTTGCGGGAGCGGCCGGTGTGCAGCTTCTTGCCAGTGACGCCGATGGCTTCAGTGAGGCGCGCCTCGATGTTCATGTGGACATCTTCCAGGGCCACCGACCACTGGAAGTCGCCGGCCTCGATGGTCTCCTGTATCGCCCGCAGTCCGCTTTCGATGCGCTCCAGCTCGGTGTCGCTCAGTACCCCCACCTTGGCGAGCATGCGGGCGTGGGCCAGGGAGCCGCGAATGTCCTGGCGGTACAGGCGCCTGTCGAAATCCACGGAGGCGGTGAAGCGCGCCACGAAGGCATCGGTGGCTTCGCTGAAACGGCCGCCCCAGGATTGGTTGGTATCCTTGGGTGTGCTCATGTAGGCTCCCTGCAACTGGTGGGACTGCTTGGCCCATCAGGGGTTGATACGCCGCGCTGTGTTCGTCGGGCAAAGAGCCGCTATTATAGCGGCTGCCCCCTCAGCCAGGCGAATGGACTTGAAAATTAAATTCCGCTC
>JBJHDJ010000444.1:0-2441 GCA_050486485.1 Porticoccaceae bacterium | reverse complement strand
ACACCGCCCAGGCCACGGCGTCGAGGCCGGTGGCGCGGCGCCCGCCGTGGGTGAAAACCTCCCAGCGGGGATCTTCCCCCTCGCCCCTCACCTGCTTGGCATCGATGGCCACCACGGTGCACTGGGAGCCGAAGCGGTCGGCGGCGGCCTTGACGAATTGCGGCTCCGCCACCGCCGTGGAATTGATGCTGACCTTGTCGGCGCCGGCGTTGAGCAGGGTACGGATATCGTCCAGGGTGCGCACCCCGCCACCGACGGTGAGGGGGATGAACACCTCGCTGGCCATGCGCTCCACGGTGTGCACCATGGTGTCGCGACCCTCGTGGCTGGCGGTGATGTCCAGGAAGGTGATCTCGTCGGCGCCCTCGGCGTTGTAGCGCCGCGCCACCTCCACCGGGTCGCCGGCATCGCGGATATCGACGAATTTGACGCCCTTCACCACGCGGCCGTTGTCGACATCCAGGCAGGGAATAATGCGTTTTGCTAGGCCCATTGAATCTTTACCAGGTTGATTGAGGGACAGAGGACAGCGCGCCTGTGGAGCGCGGTGGCATCAATCATGCCCATCGCTGAACAGATGGCCCAGCTTGCCGGCCTTGGTGGCCAGGTAGCGGGCGTTGTGGGGATTGCTGCCCGGTTGCAGGGGAATGCGCTCCACCACCTCGAAGCCCATGGCCTCCAGGGCCTGCATCTTGCGGGGGTTGTTGGTCATCAGGCGGATGCGGGCGACCCCCAGGTGGCGCAGCATGGAGCGGCAAATGCTGTAGTCCCGCAAATCGGCGCCAAAGCCCAGTTGCTCGTTGGCCTCCACCGTATCGGCGCCGGAATCCTGCAGGTGATAGGCCTTGATCTTGTTGAGCAGGCCGATGCCGCGGCCCTCCTGGCGCAGATAGAGAATGACGCCACGCCCCAGCTCGGCAATGGCCCTCATGGCGGCCTCCAGTTGCGGGCCACAGTCACAGCGCTGACTGAACAGGGCGTCACCGGTCAGGCATTCGGAGTGGATGCGCACCAGCACCGGCTCGCCATCGTCCACATGCCCCATGGACAAGGCGATATGCTCCTTCTGGGCATCGGGGTCGTCGAATCCATGGATCTGGAAGTCGCCCCAGCGGGTGGGCAGCCGGGACGATTGAACAAAAATCAGGGTCACTGGGAATCCGCTTGGGGAAAATGTGACATTTTAACGGTGAACCCCTCGGAGTTGAAAGCAATGGTTGCCACTGGGTAGTGTCTCAGTTTGAAACTTGGTGATGGTTGGTGGGGGTGTGGTGTCGGTATTGGGGGGCGTCTGGCAACAGGACGTTGCCAGCCGAGCCTGTACAGGGATGTACGCTTGTTGGCATAAAACCAAAACCGACACCACATCCCCACGCCCCTATAGGGGACTTTCAAAATGAGACACTACCTGCCACAGGCATGGCTTGCGACAGGCACGGATTGCAACGGAAAGACCGCGCGGGTTGAAGCATCGAAGCCAGCGCCCCCCGAAGAACTCGACGCCTCAATACTTTTGCCGCAACACCAGTACCCCGCCCTCTTCCACCATTTCCAATTGGCCAAGCAGCGAATTGCCCAACAGGATCTGGCGGGGATACTCCCCGTCCAGCACCGAGGCCGGCACCTGACGGGCCTCGATGCCGCCGAGGGTGACCCTGTCCAGCATCACCACGAAGGTGTCCACCGTGCCGCCCGCGGTCTGGGTGCGCGCCCGCTGGCCGCCACTGTAGTCGATGCCCAGGCGTTCCGCCTCCCGGGCGCTCATGGCCACCAGGGTGGCGCCGGTATCCACCATCATGTTCACCGGGCGACCGTTGATGGTGCCGCGCACCCAGTAGTGGCTGTCCGGTGAGCGGGGTACCCGCACCTCGGTCTGTTGGGCGGCGGTAAAGGTGGAGGCAATGCGCCGCGACAGGGTGAGCACATGGCGCTGGCCGTCGATTTCCACCTCCGCCTCGCGGCTGCTGCTGGCCAGCAGGCGCACGCCTTCGGGGCTTGTCTCGCCCACCCGCAACATGCGGGTCTGGCCATCGATGGCCAGCACCGCGCGCCCGGCGAACAGGCCCTGGACCTGCACATCGGCGGCATGGGCGCTGGCAACCGCCAGCACCAGTAGGACCAGGAACCCCCACAAGCGCGTCATCACAGGAAGACCTCCCTGACTCCCGCCAGTATAAGCCAGGTGAAGGCCCCGGCAAGCAGATCGTCCAGCATGATGCCGAGGCCCCCGCCCACCCTTCGGTCAAGCCAGCGGATCGGCCAGGGCTTGACGATATCGAAGAAGCGGAACAGCAGAAAGCCGGCCAGCATCCAAGGCCAGGTGGCGGGAAACGTGGCCATGGCCAGCCACAGACCGGCGACCTCGTCCAGCACGATGCCACCGTGATCGTGGACGCCGAGCTTTTTCGCGGCGCGATCGCAGATCCAGATGCCGGCGACGA
>JBJHDJ010000443.1:0-2451 GCA_050486485.1 Porticoccaceae bacterium | reverse complement strand
ATTCCGTCCTGTCAGGTCGTCTGGGACGACGAGTATCGCTTCGCTCAACCCATCCTTCGGATCGGGGTGCGGCGGCGAACAGTGGCTAAATCGTAGGGTGGGTTAGCCGCAGGCGTAACCCACCATTCCACCCTGTCAGGTTATGCGGTGTGATGGGTATCGCTGCGCTCAACCCACCCTACGGGGCGGGCGGCATATGCCAATTACCCCAAGCCAGCCTGGTGATTGGTGTAAACTGCACACCTTTGCGCGCCAGACTCCCCCATGCCCCTGCTCACTCTCACCGCGGTTTCCCTCCACTTTGGCCAGCGTGTGTTGCTGGATAGCGTCGATCTCACCCTGCGCAAGGGGGATCGCATCGGCCTGTTGGGCCGCAACGGTGAGGGCAAGTCGACCCTGCTGAGTGTCATCGGCGGCGCCACCCAGCCCGATGGCGGGGAACGCTGGTTGCGACCGGGGGTGCGTATCGCCACCCTGGCCCAGCAACTCCCCGATGCCAGTGAGCAGACGGTCTACCAGGTGGTGGCGGGCGGACTGGAGGAGGTCGGCAACTGGCTGGCGGAGTATCACGATCTCACCCAGCAGGCGCAGCCGGATCTCCGGCGCCTGGAACAGGTTCAGCACCAACTGGAAAGCGCCGATGGCTGGAACCTGCAACAGCGGGTGGAAACCGTGCTCACCCAGCTCGGCCTGGATGGCGACGCGCCCATGAAAACCCTGTCCGGCGGCTGGCGCCGGCGGGTGGCCCTGGGGCGCGCCCTGGTGGTGGAACCCGATATCCTGTTGCTGGACGAACCCACCAACCACCTGGACATTCCCTCCATCGAATGGCTGGAGCAGCAGGTGCGGGAGTACCAGGGCGCGCTGCTGCTGATCACCCACGATCGGCGTTTTCTGGAGCGGGTCACCAATACCATCATGGAGCTGGATCGGGGCCACCTGTTCCGCCTGGACGCCGGGTACCAGCAATTTCTCGCCTATCGGGAACAGCAGGCGGAGGCGGAGGAAAAGGCCAATGCCCTGTTCGACAAGCGGCTGGCGGAGGAGGAAAAGTGGATCCGCCAGGGCATCAAGGCGCGCCGCACCCGCAACGAGGGCCGCGTGCGGGCGCTGCTGGCGATGCGCCGGGAGCGCAACGAGCGGCGAGAGAAACAGGGCCGCGCCGATTTCGGCATGGACCGGGGCAGCCAGTCCGGCAAAATCGTCGCCGAACTCAAGCATGTCAGCCAGCGCTACGGCGACAAGACCGTGATCGATGATTTTTCCACGGTGATCATGCGCGGCGACCGCATCGGTATCGTCGGCCCCAACGGCGCGGGCAAGAGCACCCTGCTGAAGATCATCCTTGGCGAACTGACGCCCCAGCAGGGGGAGGTGCGCCACGGCACCCGGCTGGAAATCGCCTACTTCGACCAGTTGCGCCAGCAGATCGATCCGGAAAAAAACCTGCTGGACAATATCTGCGGGGGGCGGGAGTTCATCACCATCAACGGCAAGGAACGCCACGGCATCAGCTACCTGGCGGATTTCCTGTTCACCCCGGAGCGGGTGCGCACGCCGGTGAAGGCGCTGTCCGGCGGCGAGCAGAACCGCGCCATTCTCGCCAAGCTGTTCAGCAAGCCCGCCAACTTGCTGGTGTTGGACGAGCCCACCAATGACCTGGATATCGAGACCCTGGAACTGCTGGAGGAAATTCTGCTGGATTTCCACGGCACCCTGTTGCTGGTGAGCCACGATCGGGCCTTTATGGACAATGTGGTGACCAGCATCCTGGTGTTCGAGGGCGAGGGGAAGATCAACGATTTCGTCGGTGGCTATAGCGACTGGGCGGCGAAGGGCGGCAGTTTTTTCAAGCGCGCGCCTGTGGCCTCCGCGCCGGAAGTGGCGTCAGTCGCGGACCACAAGGTGGCGGCTCCCGCTTCGGAAGTGAAAAAGAAGCTCAGCTACAAGGATCAGCGGGAGCTGGATCAACTCCCCGCCCGTATCGAGGCGCTGGAGACCGAACTGGAAATGTTGCAGAGTGAACTCGGCGAGCCGGACTTTTACCAGGGTGACAGGGAGCACATCGAGGCGACCCTGAAAAAAGTGGAGTCACTGCAAGCGGATCTGGACGCGGCCTACACCCGCTGGGCCGAGCTGGAGGGGCTACAGAGTCCGTAGGGGGCAGGCTGGCCGCGGGCGTAACCCACCTCCCGACCCGTCAGGACATGGGTTCTGATGGGTATCGCTGCGCTCAACCCATCCTACGATTCCTAACCCGTGGCGCGCAGGGTTTTCACGCCATCGCCGGTGCCGAGCAGGAGGAGATCCGCCGGGCGCAGGGCGAACAGGCCGTTGGTGACCACGCCGGGAATATTGTTGATGCGCTCTTCCAGATCCCTGGGCGAGGCGATGGGGTGCAGGTGGTGGACATCGAGGATGACATTGCCGTTGTCTGTCACGACCCCGGTG
>JBJHDJ010000442.1:0-2462 GCA_050486485.1 Porticoccaceae bacterium | reverse complement strand
GAGTACCACAGCGGTGCCAGTCCAATTCAGGCTCCCCCACTGAGCCGAGGCGCTGGTGCATTCGTCGTCCGAGGACAACCTCAACACCCTGCCGTCGGGCTGTGCCAGCAAACCCTGGCAGCGATTGTCACCATCCAGATTCATGCCCCATACCAGGGCATTGCCACCTCCTGGGTCGCTGATCAGCGCGGTGCCGCTGAGAATGGCACTGTTGATCATTACCAAATCGTTACCGACCGTGGGGCTGTCAATACCGAACCCCGCATCGTTGAGCATGAGGTGACCCGCCAACAGGGCGGCGATTCGCTCGCCCTCGCTGCGCGCCACCTCGGAGGCTGGCACCACGGTCTGCACCGTATTGCGGAATACCATCATCATGCCGATCACCACCACGGAGGACACCAGCAAGCCGATCATCAGGCTGATTAGTGATGCTCCCTGTTGCCTGGTCATGACTTCCCCTACTGGTTGGAAATGAGGATCACGCCATCGCCGCCGTAGAGCCCCTGGCTGGCGCTGCCGGTTTGGGTGGCAAGGGAAAGGGTGCGTCGGGTGACATCCCGCTCAAAACCCGGGATGGCAACCGTAATGGTTTCAGGGTTTGAACAGGTGGCACCGACCGTCACTTGGCCAGCCAATTGCAGTTGATTCGGTGTGACGCCCTCCTCGCAGATGGCGGTGAACCCCTGGCCATCCGCCTGAAGCCCATTGCGCATCTCCAGTACCGCCAGCGACTGTGTGGTGGCAAAGCGCTGGGCCACCAGCCCCCGGGACAGTACATGGCTGAGCCCGGCGAAGAGTATGGCCAGCAATAGCACGGCTATCATGGCCTCCACCAGTGAAACGCCATGCTGGCGTGCACCGATCTGGCGTCTACCGCAATCGGTTGTCGACATGGTTATCCGAAACACCTCCCCTGCTGAGGGCAAAGGCCAGCCCCTGGTTTACCGGGTTGCCGTTCTGTAGCACCTGACCCCTGTTGTTGAGGGTGACCGTGGCAATATTGGTGGTCACCCCCCCTGGCCAATTCCCCTGCCAGGCGACCCGACTGCCTCCGGCGGCACATTGGGCATGCCCAGGGTTGCCGCGACACACCAACAGCGTGCCCCCCTCCAGCTTGAAACCCGCGGCCACCTCGTTGCCCCTGGCATCCTGGGGGTTCCGCAAGGCAATGGCCTTGGCCTCGGCATGGGCCTGGCCGAGCAACCCCTTGGCCTCCGACACCCTCGCCTCGTCCACCCAGTCCGTTGTCAGGGGCGTCACCGCCAGGGCGACTATGCCGACGACAACGACCACCACCATCAGCTCGATCAACGACAGGCCATGCTGGCGACTCACCACGATGACAACCCCCCGCAACCACCGGCAATGGTGCGGTTGTTGGCCTGGTTCAAGGTGAGGGTGCAACCGCCGCCTGCCGCGGTCAGGGTATAGCCGTTGGCAATGACGACGGCGCTGTAGGTGAAATTGTCACCCTGGGCGGGATTCCAGCCAGTGACCAGCCCCTGTGTCGCGGCGGTTGTGGCGGTGGTGCCCACCGGGTAGGAAAGCTGGCGCTGAAAGCGGTTTTCAAGGGCGGCGGCCAGGGACACCAAATCCGCCCCAGCGGTGCGTACCCGGCTGCGCTCCACATAGTCCTGATAGGCCGGCACGGCAATGGCGGCGAGAATAGCGATGATCACCACGCTGATCATCATCTCAATAAGGGTAACCCCCCCTTGCTGGCGATTGGCGAAGGTCTCGACCATGGCATTACCACCCCTGTGCCAAGGCTGTGGAAAATTCGTTGATAGCTCCATTCCCGTGAACTCCACGCCCTGGGTATTGCCGGTTTCAGAACTCGTCAAGCCAAGCCATGGGGAACCATCACTACTTCAATGGCAACCACTATTTCAATGGCAACAACGAACCATCCGCCAACGTAGATGCCCGGCCCTCTCTCAACTCGATATCGGGAAGATAATCAACCGTTCCGTCCTTCAGCAATACTCCGTGGCGATCCTGGTTGACGCACTTGACGATGACGACAGGCTCTTGAAAGAGGGGACGCCTGACGGCAACAAGTCTGATTCCCATTTTCTCCAGTTCCGGCAGCTTGCCGAGTTGTTGCGCCGTCAAAAAACGACCCAACTCGCTGGGAATGGGGGGATCGCCCCTGCGGCGTTCTCTTGCATGCTGCGAATTGATTTTGATATTCATCTCTCTTCAGGATAATGAAATTTTTTCAGGTGAAAATTGACGGGATTCAACCCATGTGACTGCATGGTAGGGGCAACCCCTCATGCCGAGAATATTTTTTTTGTATTGATTTGCACCAGGAATGTAACAACTGATGGGCGCTGTGGGCAGTTTTCCACTATCTTTCTTTTAGACTGCGCTTCCCGATTACTGATTGGAACCCGGGTGTATTGGGGCTTCGAGCATGGAACCGTTGTCAATGTAGCATGTAGCTCGAAGCACCC
>JBJHDJ010000441.1:0-2465 GCA_050486485.1 Porticoccaceae bacterium | reverse complement strand
AGGTTCCCGTGGGGGTCATCATCAATCCCGCTGGCAACCTGAAGCAGCTTGTGGCGTTCATCGACGCGGAGTTGAATTCCACCGTCAAGCGAGCCTCCTTCGCCTCCGTGCACGGCAGGGATGCGACAACGGTGAAGGCCGGGGATCTGAAGCTCGAGAAATTCATCAACACGGAAATCCTCGATGCCGCGGGGAATCTTCCAGCGAGCGCGGGCGAGGCGAACACCGTCCTGCTGACCGGGGCCACCGGCTTTCTGGGGCGCTTTCTCGCCCTGTCCTGGCTGGAGAGACTGTCCCGAACCGGCGGCAAGCTGGTGCTGATTGCCCGTGGCGCGGACGCCGAACAGGCCCGCCAGCGGGTGGAGCAGGCCATGGATACGGACCCGGAATTGATGGCGCATTTCAACGCCCTCGCCAGCAAGCACCTGGAAGTCGTGGCCGGCGATCTGGGCGCGCCCAATCTGGGGCTGGATGACGGTACCTGGGATCGACTGGCCGGCGGCGTGGATCTGATCGTGCATTCCGGCGCCCATGTGAACCACCGGCTGCCCTACAACCAGCTTTTTCCCGCCAATGTCAGCGGCACCGCGGAACTGATTCGCCTGTCCATCACCGGCAAACTCAAGCGCTTCAATTATATTTCCACCCTGGGGGTCAGCATTCTTTGCGACAACCATCTGGTGGACGAAGACGGCGATGTGCGCGGCCAGGCGCCGCTTGCCGAAATCAACGAGGGCTATGCCAACGGCTACAACATCAGCAAATGGGCCAGCGAGGTGTTGCTGCGCGAGGCGCACGACCGATTTGCCCTGCCCGTCGCCGTCTTCCGGCCCGGCATGATTTTGGCGCACAGTCGCTACAAGGGTCAGCTCAATGTACCGGACATGTTCACCCGGCTGCTCTACAGCCTGGCGGCCACCGGCGTGGCGCCCGCCACATTCTATGCCGAGGATCTGTCGGCCGGTCGCCCGGCGGGACGCTACGAGGGTTTCAGCGTCGATTTTCTGGCCGACGCCATAACGAAGATCGGCGCTGACATATCCGGCGGATACCAGAGTTTCAATCTGTCCAACCCCAGCGAGACGGGTGTGGGGCTGGACGAATTCGTCGACTGGATGATAGCCGCTGGTTGCGATATCCAGAAACTGGACAGTTACGGCAAATGGCTCGGCACCTTTGAAACGGCCATGCACGCCCTCCCCGAGGATAAGAAGAACCATTCCCTTCTCGCCCTCATCAGCCCCTACACGCGCCCGCAGCAGGCGCAAATGGGCACGCGCCTGCCCACCGCGCGTTTCTCCGCCGCGATAAAGTCATCAGGAGGGGAAATCCCCGGGCTGTCGCCCGAGCTCATCGGCAAGTATGTCGCCGACTTGAGGCATGTGGGGCTGCTGTAATTCGGGAGTGCGGCAAATCAGGAGTCCGGCGACTCAGGAGTGTGGCGACGATGGAAGGCTTTGTCGCGCGGATCATGCCCCTGATCAGTGATGACCCGGCGCTTTGCCTGCTGCCGGAGGAGGCCGGTCTGCACCAGGTGGCCTGCCGCTTTGAACCCCGCACGCCATCCGGTGGTGTCGTGGAGACACTGCCGGAGGATGTGCGCGAATACCTGAGCCGGGTGGTTGCCAAGCGGCGATGGGCGTTTCTCGCTGGACGCTACTGCGCCGCCCAGGCCATCGCCCGCGTGTTGCCCGACGAAAGCCCGTGGGTCGGCAGGGCGGAGGACGACACACCACGCTGGCCCGAGGGGGTCGTGGGCAGCATTTCCCACACCGGCAATGTCGCCATGGCCCTGGTGGGCAGCGCGGACAGTGCGCCCGGCATGGGCGTGGACGTGGAGGCGCGCATGTCTCGGCCAAGGGCCGCGCAACTGGCGGAGCGCATTCTGGCGGGCTACCCACGCTGCGACCGCTTCGAGGATGCAGCCTTGCTGGTCACACTGACCTTCTCCATCAAGGAGGCCCTGTACAAGGCGCTTTACCCCCTCGGCACGATGCTCGCCGGATTCGACACCGCCGATATCGTCGAGTGGGACCACGCCAGGCACAGGTGCATGATCCACCTGCGCACGCCGACCATCGGGAACCCGGGGTTGCCCCGGTACTTCCACGCCGACTACGCGTTCAACGATTCACTGGTGCAAAGCAGGGTTTTGGTTCGCAGCCTGGCAGGCCGAGACTGACACCACCCTCGCTGGATGCCCACCACATTGAACACGGCGCTTTGCCGTTTCTCGATAAAAAATTATCATGGGACAATTCGGCGCCAGGGCAAATCACCGGGCCTGACAGCCATCACCTATGCCATGAGAAAAAATAGCGTGTGGACCCAGAGAAAGGTAACGCTTGGCGCGTTTATAGTGTGTTTTTTCATTGCTGGGATTCCATTCTGGCAAATACCCTACTCCAATGTCACTGTGCCCAATGCGTTTTTCGGGTTTGGCACCCTGGTGGTTTTCTCCATGG
>JBJHDJ010000440.1:0-2480 GCA_050486485.1 Porticoccaceae bacterium | reverse complement strand
GAGCATTGGAACCACCTGATCCCTTCCCGAACTCAGTAGTGAAACGGTGCATCGCCGATGGTAGTGTGGGGTCTCCCCATGCGAGAGTAGGTCATCGCCAGGCTTCAAATCACAAAACCCCCAGCAGATTAAACTGCTGGGGGTTTTTGTTTGCGCGCAACTCCTCGGCCGGGCCAGTACATCAACCGGGTCAACACATCAACCGGACCGGGGCAACAGATCAACCGGAAAAGGGCGGCATCCGGTCAATCAGGTCGAGGCCAAAGAGGTCGGCCAGATAGCGGTACAGGCCGCGGTGGAAGTCATGGACGGCGTGGGGGTCGGTAAAGAAATACTCTGACATGTAGGCGAAAAACTCGTGGTTGGAGCCTTCCTCGATGATGGTGGGCAGCACATGGTCACTGACGATATCGTCGAGGCCCTCGCGGCGGTGGCGCAGGTGCAGTTCCAGGGCATCGCGAAGTTGCGGATGGCTGTCGGTGATGCCGAACTGCTGATCGAGGATATGGGCGAACTCGTGAACGGCGATCTGTTGTCCAGGGATCCGCTGCCGGGATTCCTCCACCAGATCCCAGGCGTTGATGCGCACAGTGGTCTGACCGAGGGCATCCCCGCTCAGCTCCGCCAGGTCGCCGTCCCCCACCAGGTAGACCCAGCGCACGCTGGCAAAACAATTTGTCCGTTGAGCGCCGCCCACCAGCGCGGCGTTGGCCCCCACCAGCCAGGTGAACTCTTCGCTGGCATCGACATCGGGGGAGAAATAGAACTCCGTGGTGGCGCGGAAATGGCGGGTGAAATCCGCCACCACGGCCCGTTCCCTGTGATCGAGAAAGGGGTGCATGAACCAGTATTCGGCAAGAAAACTGTCCAGGCTGGCGGTGCTGGTGCTATCCATCGATACAACTCATTGCCGCGGTGCAGTACTGTAGCGCAGCTTGCTCACCGGTGGGGAGGGCGACACATTCCTGGACAGGGTAGGGCGTCATCACACCGTGAGACGATTGTCCCGGTAATCCCGCAAGGCTTGCTCGATCTCCTCCTGGGTGTTCATCACGAAGGGGCCGTACTGAACGACGGGTTCACCGATGGGGCGGGCCGCCAGCACCAGCATGGCGCTCGGGCCGTCACGGGATTCCAGCATCAAACTGTCTCCCCGGCTGGTGAGTGCCGCCGTGGCCCGCGGCAGGTCCGCGCCACCGAGGGAGGCACCGCCGTCGTAGACATAGACGAAGGCATTGTGGTGCTCCGGCAGGCCGATCTCGACGCCCGAGCCCGCGTCCAGTCTCAGATCCAGATAGATGGGATCGGTGCTGATGGGCCGCCCATCGATACCGTTGAAGTAGCCGGTCACTTCCCGTCCATCCAGTATTGCCCGCCCGGCCAGCAACAGGGCGCTTCCTCCCCGGGTCAGGGAAGCCCGGGGAATCTGCTCCGACTGGATATCCTCGTAGCGGGCGGATTGCATCTTTTCCTTGCCGGGAAGGTTGATCCACAACTGGAAACCGCGCATCAATCCAGCGCTTTGCTGGGGCATTTCCGAGTGGATGATACCCCTGCCCGCGGTCATCCACTGGGCGCCCCCATCCTTCAAATGGCCACGGTTGCCGAGATGATCCTCGTGCAGCATGTGGCCGGCCAGCATGTAGGTGACGGTCTCGAAGCCGCGGTGCGGGTGGGGGGGGAATCCGGCGATATAGTCATGGGGATTGTCGGAGTAGAACTCGTCCAGCATCAGGAACGGATCCATCCGTTGCGCGGGGCTCTGACCAAGGCTGCGGCGCAGGCGCACCCCGGCGCCATCGGAGGTATCCACGGCGGGAATCAAGCGGGTAATGGAGCGGGTCTTCATGGCTGCCTCCTGGGGTTGACGGCGCCATTAGAACCCTTTGACCGGCATGCAAACAGGGGTGAAAACTGGCCAATGCCATCAAAAAAACCGATCAATTCAGGTCCGCCGCGAATTGGCGCAGTTTGTCCAGGGCAACGATTTCCAGGGCGCGGTAGTGGGTGCGTGCCAGGAAAACCCGTGGCGCGGCGCCCGCTTCAAAGGCCTCCAGCCAGCGCGCGGCGCACAGGCACCAAGAGTCACCGGGACGCAGGCCGGGAAAGCCGAAGCCGGGATGCGGTGTCGACAGATCGTTGCCCCGTTGCCGGGAAAAGTCCAGGAAGGGCCGTGTGACTTCGACACAGACAGTGTGGGAGCCACCATCCTCGTCGCTGGTGTTGCAGCAGCCATCCCGAAAAAAACCGGTCATGGGATCCCGGCTACAGGGCTCCAGTGGATCGCCGAAGACATTGATGGAGTCGTCCATCCTGATCATGTTGTTGCTCCTGGTGTATTCTGGCCGGAAGTGCGGGTCGGGGAGGCGGTCGCCGGGTAGCCGCCACGGGCAGGCCTGCGTTCACCCAGGGGGACGGCGCCATGGGGCATGGGGCGACTACAACCGTGCGAGGGGCTGCCGGCAGTGCCTCGCTAGCGA
>JBJHDJ010000439.1:0-2486 GCA_050486485.1 Porticoccaceae bacterium | reverse complement strand
GGAAGAATCCGGTCAGCCCGGGTTGCTGTTGGAGACGGTGGTGGGGGACGACCGGGCATGGGTGCCGGACCTGGCCGCCGTCGAAGTCCAGGTGGCGAAGTTGAAGCACTGATGCTTGTGCCCAGGCCCCCGACACCCTGGGCAGGCATGTAGGATGGGTTGAGCGCAGCGATACCCATCGACCGGTCTCCGTCGGGAGGTATGTGATGGGTATCGCTGCGCTCAACCCATCCTACGGTTCAACGGCCCGAGCTAATCAACTCACCAGGCGCTATAAGCGCTTGACGAATATCTTCGAATTGCGCTGGTAGTTGTACAGTTCCTTTTTCGGCGCCGGCAGGGCGTCCAGTACCTCTGCCTCGAAACCGTGCTCCTGGAACCAGTGCGCTGCCCGGGTGGTGAGCACGAAGAGCCTCTCCAGGCCCAGCACGCGGGCCTGTTTTTCGATTTGAGACAGCAGCCGCGACGCCAGCCCCCGGTTGCGGTAATCCGGGTGGGTGGCGACGCAGGCCAGCTCCGCGGCGTTGTGATCCGCGAAGGGGTAGAGGGCGGCGCAGGCCACCACGATGTGCTCCGCGTCCACCACCAGGGTGAAGCGCGAGATCTCCGTTTCCAGCAGCTCCCGCGAGCGTTTCACCAGCACGCCCGCTTCCTCCAGGGGAGCGATCAGATCCAGCAGGCCGGGAATATCCTCGACGGTGGCCTGGCGAATGACCTCGTTGCCGTCGTGCAACAACAGGGTTCCCTCCCCCTCGCGGGTGAACAACTCCCCAAGCAGTGCGCCATTCTTCTGGTAGCTGACCAGATGGGCGCGGGGCACGCCCCGCTGGCAGGCGCGGCTGGCGGCGTCGAGCTGCCCCAGCAACCCCTGGTGCTCTTCACGGCTGCCGAGTTCCTCCAGGTGCCGGCCCACATCCGGCAGGGACAGAATGCGGATCAGGGCGCCATCGCCATCCACCACGCCGGGATCGGCGGTGAACAGAATGAGTTTCGCGGCCCGCAGGGCCACGGCGGTCTCGGTGGCGACATCCTCGTAGGTGAGATTGAAGGCTTCGCCGGTGGTGGAGTAGCCCAGGGAGGACAGCAGCACGATGGCGCCGTCCTCCAGCTGCCGCTCGATGCCGCTCTTGTCGACGCGGCGCACCTCGCCGCTGTGGTGAAAATCCACGCCGCCCCTGACACCGAGGGGCTTGGCGGTGATGAAGTTGCCGCTCACCACCCGCAGCCGGGCGCCGTGCATGGGGGAGTTGGAGAGCCCCATGGACAGCAGCCCCTCGATGGCGATGCGGGTGTGGCCCACGGCATCCCGCACGCAGACCATGGTGGGTTCGTCGCTGATGCGGGTGTTGTCGCTGAAATTGGCGGCGATGCCCCGTGCTGCCAGCCGCTCGTCGATCTGCGGTCGCGCCCCGTGCACCAGCACGATGCGGATGCCCAGGGAATTGAGCAGCGCGATGTCCTGCACCACATGGGAAAAATTGGCGTGCAGCACCCCATCGCCACCGATGGCGATGACAAAGGTCTTGCCCCGATGGGCATTGATATAGGGCAGGGTTTCGCGGAAGAACTTGACATGGTCCATCATGGCCATCCCCTGGGTGATTCGCGGCGATTATACGGGCGCCAGCTCCCGAGTGGCAGGGCCGGCGGCTACCCCGACTCAATTCCCTGACAGACAGTAGTGGCGGATCAGGGATCTCAGGGTCTCCACCATGGGATCGATGCGCGCCAGGGCCAGGTATTCATCCGGCTGGTGGGCCTGGTCGATATCCCCGGGCCCCAGGATCACCACATCCATGCCCAGATCGTGCAGAAAGGGCGCCTCGGTGGCGAAGGCCACGGCCTCGGCGCTGTGGCCGGTGAGCCGCTCGCACACCGCCGTCAGGTCGGTGGTGCCGGCGGCGCTGAAGGCCGGCACCTGGTAGTGGTCGAGGCTCAATCGGGTGCCGGCTTCCTCCCCCAGGGGCAGCAGGCGCCGCTCCAGGGTGGCCTGCAACTCCGCCATGTCCATGCCCGGCAGGGGCCTGATTTCGAAACCCAGCTCGCAGTGGCCGCAGATGCGGTTGGGGTTGTCGCCACCGTGCACGCAGCCCAGGTTGAGGGTGGGGTAGTCCACCGCGAACAGGGGGTCGCGGTAGCGCTCCTTGAGTTCCTGTTGCAGGTTGAGCAGTTCGCCGAGCACCCGTTGCAGGGTGTGCATGGCGTTGTTGCCCAGGGCCGGGTTGCTGGAGTGTCCGGAATGGCCGCTGATCACCAGCTTTTCCACCATGATGCCCTTGTGGGTGGTGATGGGTTTGAGGCCGGTGGGTTCGCCGATCACCGCGCAGCGGGCGCGGGGCCTGCCCGCCTCGGCAAGCGCCCGGCCTCCGGCCATGGAGGATTCCTCGTCCGCCGTGGCGAGGATGATCAGGGGTTGGCGCAGATCCCTGGCTTGCAGCCCCCGAGCGGCTTCGATGGCCAGGGCGAAAAAACTCTTCATATCCGCT
>JBJHDJ010000438.1:0-2491 GCA_050486485.1 Porticoccaceae bacterium | reverse complement strand
GCTGTCAATTTTGCCGTGGGTTTGTTGGGGGTTGCGGGTTTGGTGTGGAAAGTGAGTTACACGTTTCACGTAACACGTTACACGAGGGTGCCGGCTGCAAGACTTGTGTCATACCTGCCCGGTGGAGGGATCTGATACCCCGGGGCCCAGGTTTCTCGACTGCCCTTGGGACGACAGCACCATGGATGGGACTACCACCCAAGTGTAACGTGTTACGTGTAACGTGAAACTCCTGCTAAGCGTGTAACGAGAAACTCAAAGCCCCAACACCTCGAGCATATCCTTCCAGGGCCGGTAGCCGGGCACCAGGGTGCCGTCGCTGAGCACCAGGCTGGGGGTACCGGTGACATCGAAGCGACGACCCAGCTCGAACTGCTCCGCCACCGGGTTGTCGGGGCACAGGTCGCCGCGAATGTTCTTGCCGTTCTTCAGGTCGGTAATGGCCTGCTGCTTGTCGGTGGCGCACCAGGCCCGCACCATCTTGTCGAAGGTGGCGCTGCCGGCCCCGGCGCGGGGAAAGGCGAGGTAGCGCACTTCGACGCCGTGCTGGTTGAGCTCCGGCACCTCCTGGTGCAATCGCCGGCAGTAACCGCAGTCGACATCGGTGAACACGGTGATGACGGCGCGGGTGGCCCCACCGGTGGCGGGGAAAATGATCATCTCGTCGGTGTCCAGGGTCTCCAGCAGTTCGCGGCGCTCCTCGACGCGGGCCATTTCAGCCAGGTTGACCAACTGGCCGGGCAATACCTGGTACATCTCCCCCGCCACCAGGTAATCCCCTTCCGCCGTGGTGTAGAGGATGGGGCCGTTGTGCACCGGCACCTGGTAGATGCCCGCCATGGGGGTCTCGCTGACCTCGCCGTATTGCAGGTCGGGGCGGGATTCGTTGAGGCGATCGAGAATGGCCTGGAACATGGCCGCCTTGTCGTCGGCGGACGCCAGGGCGGGGAGGACGAGGGTGAAACAGGCAATCAATAGGGACGGAATTCTCACGGCGGTTCCTTTCATGGGTTGACGGGCATTGGATCCCGGGGCGTCGGCCCGGTTCCCGGCCAGGTTGGGGATTTTACCCTATCCCCGGGGGTGATGGCGCGCCATGAGCTCCTTCATGCGGCTCTGGGCGATATGGGTGTAGATCTGGGTGGTGGACAGGTCGCTGTGACCCAGCAGCAACTGCACCACCCGCAGGTCGGCGCCGTGGTTGAGCAGGTGGGTGGCGAAGGCGTGCCGCAGGGTGTGGGGGGACAGGGGCTTGTCGATGCCGGCGACCATCGCCCAGTGCTTGACCCGGTGCCAGAAGGTCTGGCGGGTCATCCGCTGGCCGCGGCCACTGGGAAACAGCACATCCCCCTGCCCGGCGCCGAGCAGCGCCGGTCGCCCATTGCGAACAAACACCTCCAGATGATGCAGGGCCTCGTCGCCAAAGGGCACCAGCCGCTCCTTGCTGCCCTTGCCGCTGACCCGCAACACCCCCTGACGGCTGTTCACCTGGGGCACTGTCAGGGACACCAGTTCGGACACCCGCAGACCCGTGGCATAAAGCAGCTCCAGCATGGCCTTGTCCCGCAACTCCAGGGGGGAGTCCCCTGCCGGCGCCGCCAGCAGCCTTTCCACATCCTCCTCCCCCAGGCTTTTTGGCAGGGCGCGACCCACCCTGGGGTTTTCCAGCAGGGCGGTGGGATCGCCGGCCATCACCCGCTCCCGCACCAGATAGCGATAGAAGCCGCGAATACTGGACAGGGCGCGGCGGGTGGAGCGGGCGCCGAGACTGGCGCCGAGGCGGTGGGCGAGGTAGTCCCGCAGCAGGGCGCCGTCCACCTGGTCTAGCCCACGATCCCGACCGCCAAGCCAGGACGCCAGCGCCTCCAGATCCCGCCGGTAGGCCGCCAGGGTATTGGCGCTGAGGCCCTTTTCCAGCCACAGGGCATCCAGGTAGCGGTCCACCAGGGGGCTGCCATCGGCGCTGCTTGAAGGTCTGGAATCGGGCATGGCCGTCAGTGTAGCGGATTGGTCGGCACGGGGAGGCCGCTCACTGGCCGTCGGCACGCTGCCGGGTCGAGAAGTACCAGGCGATCTGCGCCAGCGCCGCCAGCGACACCGCCACGGCCATGAGCAGGAAGATGAACCGGGTCGAGGTATCCCCGAGGAGGTAGCCGAAGCCATCGAGGATCAACGGCGTGGTGAACTGGCCCAGGGAAATGGCCAGGGACATCACCCCCATGGCGCCCATCACCCGGTGGGCGGGCACCGAGGTGGTGGCGCGGAAAAAAAGGTAGGGCATCAGGAAGCCGTTGCCCACGCCGATCAGCAACAGGGCGAGGATGATCTCGGCCAGGGACCAGCTCACCACCAGCCAGCCGTAGCCGATGGCGATCAGCGCCAGGTTGACCAGCACGAAATAGTTGCCCAGCAGGGCCTTGGCGCGGACATTGAGGATGCCGGTGAAAAAGCTCGCCACGGTGATGGCGGAGATGGCGAGGCCGGTTTCCCG
>JBJHDJ010000437.1:0-2494 GCA_050486485.1 Porticoccaceae bacterium | reverse complement strand
CTCGCCGCTTTCATGGCTGGCGTCCCGCTCGCCAAGGGCCTGGGCAAGAAAAAAGTGAGTGCTGAAGCGCTTCCCATAGGTTCTCGGCGTGGTCCAGTGGGCAATATGCACCATGGCCTCCAGGGCTGGCCGCAACCGGTGGTCGGCCATCAGGGTAGCAAAGTCCGTCTCTCCCGCCAGCAACAGCTCCCGCGGACGCGCCAGCATGGCGGTGGTGAGGCCCTCTTGGCCATGGGCGAGCAGCAGCCCGGTCTCCTCGAATGTTTCGCGAATGGCGGCCAAGCGGAAAGGAGCCAGTTCATCGTCCAGCCCCAGAACCCTGGCCAGGCGAAAGTCCCCCGATTCCAGGGCCCCGCCCGGGAACGCCACCGCGCCCTTGGCAAAACTCACGCCCTGGCCGCGCAACACCGCCAGCACTTCGAGCCCCCGAGCGCCGTCGCGCACCATCAGCAAGGTGGCGGAGGGGATCGGCTCTACAGGCGTTGCTCCGGCCTGACGGGTTTTGTCAGACGGATGGTTTATGTTCATGATGCCTCGCGTGGACTATCGGGGCGGGTATACTTCCCAAGCGCCATCATAGCCGGGATTGGAATCGCTGGAGTCCAAATAAACGGTAATTTTGAGTGAACGAACAACCGCGGACAGGACCGGCCTTGTGCTGAAACCACTTTTTGACATCGATCGCCTGGCGTCCGCCATCGACGCCGGCGCCCTGATTCTCACTCCCAACCTGCGCTTGGCCCGCAAGATCCGCGAGGCCTGGGATCAGCGCTGCCTGACCCTTGGCGAACAGAGCTGGCAGCCCCCCACCCTTTGGGCCCTCGACACCTGGCTGGACGACTGCTGGATGCAACTGGTGGACGGCGCCTGGCCGCCGGCCCTGACGGGAATTCCCGCGCAACCCTGCCAGGAGCAGTGGCTGTGGGAAGTGGTGTTGTCCGGGGACGAGATCGCGGGGGCCAACCCCTCGGGATTCGCCGAGTTGGCGCGGCGGGGCTGGCAACTGGTGAGGGAGTGGCGGCTACCCGTGGCGGATCTGGCCGCGAGCCACCACCAGGGCGCCAGGGCGTTGGCGCGCTGGGGACTGATCTGGGAGGCGAAAATGACCGAGCATGAATTGCTCAGCGCCCCGCGGCGGGCGGACATGGTCCGCGAAGCCTTTGTCCAGGGCGAGCTGCTCGCCCCGCCCCACATCTACTTGGTGGGCTTCCAATCCCTGAGTCCCCTGCACCAGGAAGTTCTCGACAGCACGGGACACACACCCTATCCCGCGCCGCGGCCAGCGGCCATCACCACGGCGAAAAAAATCAGCCCCGACGACCCGGATCGGGAAATTGCCTGCGCCGCCCGCTGGGCCCAGCAACGGGCCGCCAGTGATCCACAAGCCAGAATTGGTGTGGTGGTACCGGACCTGGCCAGCCTGCGCGATAAGGTGGAACGCATCTTTCTCCACCGGTTCGATCCCTCGGCCTGCTGGCCAGACCAGAGCTACCGACCGCCGCCGTTCAATATATCCGCCGCCACGCCCCTGACGGACACTCCCCTGGTTGCCGCCGCGCTCGAACTCCTGGCGATCAACCGCCAAAGGCTGACAATCCACGATTTGACAGGGGTCGTCAACTCGCCGTGGTGGTCGACACCAAGCCGGGAAGGCGCCCTGCGGGCAGCGGTACTCACCGCGTTGCTGGACAGCGGTTTGGCGGAAATGCCCAGCGCCCAACTGAAACGCACCTTTGCCGATCTGGAATCCAGAACCTGCCCCGACCGGCAGGACAGCCCTGGTTACCGGCTGGCCGCCGTCGCCAACAGCCACCGTCGCTCCCCGGCTCGGCAATCCTTCAGGGGCTGGCGGCGCCTGTTCGAGAGTCAACTCGCTACCCTCGGCTGGCCCGGGGAAAGGCCCCTGAACAGTATCGAATACCAGGCCCTCGACCACTGGCGTGAACTTCTCAACGAGTTGGAGTCCCTCGACAAGGTGGCAAGCCCGGTGCCCCTGGAGGAAGCCCTGAAGCGCCTCTCGCAACTGGCGGCGGACACCCCATTCCAGGGGGAAACTCCCGATGCCCAGGTACAGATCCTCGGCACCCTGGAAGCCGCGGGACTGCAATTCGACCACCTCTGGGTGATGCAACTGGATGACCGCCACTGGCCCGAAGCCACCGCGCCCCACCCCCTGCTGCCCGTGGACCTGCAACGGCAGCACAACATGCCCCGCGCCGTGCCGGCCCGGGAGCTGTCCCTGGCACGGGAACTGTTCGAGCTGTTCGCCGCCAGCGGCGAGGAAGTGGTGTTCAGCCACGCCCGCCAGGATGGCGATATCCATCTACAGCCCTCGGCCCTGTTGACCAACCTCGAAAGTACTTCACTATCTGTTGATGACCCTTGCCACCCCTGGTCTCACGCCATCGCCGACGGCGCCAACTTGGAAATCGTGGAGGATGCCTGGGGGCCGACCCTGACGGTGCCGGAAAGCCCCCTGCCCGGGGCCGGCGGC
>JBJHDJ010000436.1:0-2496 GCA_050486485.1 Porticoccaceae bacterium | reverse complement strand
GCGCGGGCATCCTCGATACGGGTAATGCCACAGATCTTGACTCGGGTGTAGGGCATTGTCTCGCTCCAGTGCGGGAGGGGGAGTGTAGAGTGGCGCGGTGCCGGAGTGAAGTTTTTTAGTTTCACCGCTTTAGTTTCATGTAACACATGGGTGCTGTGGATTGCCCCGCAAAGAGTAGACACCCCATAGTCACAGTGTTACGGGTTTAGAGGTGCTGATCCACATCCATACTGTTGTGGAGGATTCGAATCACCACGATCTTGGATTCCGTGCCAGCTCGGTAGAATATGATATGGCGGCCCTGGCTGAACTTTTTGTATCCAGGCTTTATGTCATCCGCTTCGCGGCCAATTTCAGGTTGGCGAGCAAGTATCCTGAAGGCCTCCTCAAGCTGCTTGAGATATTTATCGCGTTGCCGCTTCCCCCATTTTTCAGCGGTAAAGCGGCCAATATCCATCATGTCTTTTCGGGCAGCAACGGTGAGCAGAAATAGGCGCATCGGTGGGTTTCGTTATCCAGTTCAGCAATAACACTTTCAAGGGAGTAGTCAGCTATTCCACTTTGCTCACCTTCCTCCAAGAGACGCCGGAGTCGTTCAAGCTTGCTCTCCGTTTCTTCAAGCAGACGCAGTCCGGCACGCACCACCTCACTTGCCGAGCCATACCGGCCCTTCTCAACCTGTGCGGCTATAAACTCGTCAAAGTGGGGGCCAAGCGTGATGCTGGTATTTCTAGCCACAGGGAGTCTCCAGTACCAAATATTGGTATATTCTGCCAGAACACCCTTACAAGTCAAAGCAGGCCGACGCCAAAAGCGGCGCAGCTGCTTGAGACGATAGGGAGTGAGGTGTCATGGAATCCCTACCGCATGCTGTAAGGCTGGGGGTACCTCCCAGGTGCAACATGTTCCATGAAACTCAGCAGAGCAATCCGCCAAACTACATCACAAAGCTCGGCCCCAGCTCAAGCGCGGGCAGACCATAACCGTCGGGATAGGTCACTCCCACCAGATAGAGCCCGTCCGGGGGGGCGGTGACTTCGCCCTGATCGCGATCGCGGGCCGCCAGCAATTCCCCCACCCAGGCTTCCGGGCGCTCGCCACGGCCCACCGCCATCAACACCCCGGCAATATTGCGCACCATATGGTGGAGAAAGGCATTGGCGGAGACTTCGATGACCACCAGCCGACCCTGACGCCATACCCGAATGGCGTCGACACAGCGGAACGGGGTGCGGGACTGGCAGCCGGCGGAGCGGAACGAGCTGAAGTCATTCTCGCCCAGCAATTGTTGAGCGGAACGGTCCATGGCGTCGGCATCCAGGGGTTCCCGACACCAGGTGAGCATGCCGCGAAACAGGGCCGGGCGCACCGGTTCGTTGCTGATGACATAGCGGTAGGTGCGGGCGGTGGCGGAAAACCGCGCATGGAATCGCGCCGGCACCTCGCCCACCCAGTGCAGACGAACGGCGTCCGGCAGCCGGGTGTTGGCTCCCAGCAGCCAGTTGCGGGGCAGCCGACGCGCGGCGGTGTCGAAGTGAATGATCTGGTTGGTGCCGTGCACGCCGGTATCGGTGCGCCCGGCGCAGATGACAGTCACGGGTTCATTGGCCACCGAAGCCAGGGCTTGCTCGACGGCGGCCTGGACACTTGGGCTATGGGATTGGCGCTGCCAGCCGCAAAACCGGCTGCCGTTGTACTCGACAGCGGCGGCAAAGCGCCTGATGCCCGGGGGAAGTTCACAGCCCTCGGGCATCAGGCAATTGGGAAGATACTCCCAGGAATCGTTCGCGGACATGCCCCTCAGCGCAGGCCGTCGAGCAACTCGCGGGCGCGCTCCCGGTGCGTGTCGGAGCCGGTCTCGAGGACTTCCTGAAGAATTTCCCTGGCGCTGGCCTGGTCGCCCATGTCCAGGTAGGCCTGGGCGAGTCCCAACTGGGTTTCGCCCTCGTCGGCGTCGCCTAGGAAATCGAAATCATCGAGGTTGAGGGCTTCGTCCAGGCTGGCTTCCCTGGCGGGTGGCGGTTCGTGCTGGGTGGTTTGCGGTTCGTCCAGCTCGAACTCGGACAGATCCAGTTCCAGATCATCGAGTTCGTCCGGGGTCGGCTCATGGCGGTCGAGAGGCGCTGCCGGGGGCTCGGGCTCCAGGGACGGCTCCACCAGCTCCCGGAATTCTGTGGTCTCCTCGGGAGATTGGTACTCGCTGGTGGCGGGACGGGCAAAGAGATCGTCTTCCTCGTCCAGGGGAATCTCGTCCAGGGAAGACACCTGCGGCTGAACGGGAACCTCCCTGACCGGTGGCGGTGGCGTGGCCGGGATGCTGTCACGGCTGGCAGCGGGCCTGGGGCTAAAGATTTCGTCGTCGCTTTCATGGTGGTCTTGACGACGCTTGCGCTGGACGGCAATCACCAAACCGGCGATCAACACCAGCAGGGCGCCCACGATATAGATCAGATAGCTGCTCACCGTTTGAAACCATCCTTTGTCCGATTGTGTCTG
>JBJHDJ010000435.1:0-2498 GCA_050486485.1 Porticoccaceae bacterium | reverse complement strand
TTTTCCATTCAGTATCTGTAGGTTGGCGCCCGAACAGGACTCGGGATTGGTGGCCGAACACTAGCAACTCGCCCCCTCCAGTTCAACACAGGCCGAAGGAAATGAAAGTCGCTTTAAGTTTTGGTTCAGCTATTGGCCTAGCCCTGTCAGCCTTCTCGACATGAAGTGCGGCATCATGGCCTGTTCACACCCGTGAACTCTACCTGTTTTGCACTTTTTTACATCAACTTGCGCCGCCATCCACGCAAGTTACAGCGGAATTGCAGGCAGAGGCATCTCCTATTTCGCCTGCAGAATAGTGGCCCGCGAGCCCTCTATTCCAAGGGAGTGATTTGCCATGCATCATGGCAAACTTGCCTGCGGATGGGGTGCCTAGCACAATAAGACAGGAACCGGCGAGAGCGTCCTTGCAGCCGTCGTCTGACACGCACCAATCGCGAACAGCGTCAACGCCTGTAGACAAGGGCTATGCGCGGTACCACTTGTCGTTACCAAAATTACTGATACAGCAACAACCTTGCTTCATCACACATAAGCAACCACACAATAGCATCCACGCAATAGAAAGAAAGGCAATTACATGACTGAGATCAGAGGAAAAACAGCAGTGGTCACCGGCGGTGGCAGCGGCATAGGCATGGGGCTGGCCAAGGAGCTGGCGCGACAGGGCGCCGCGGTGGCCGTGTCCGACATTCTGCTGGACAACGCCAAAAAGGTCGCGGACGAGATCAACGGCGCTGGCGGCAAGGCCATCGCCCTGCAATGCGATGTGTGCGAGCGCGATTCCATCCGCCAGATGAAGGCCGATGCCACAGCCCAGTTGGGCGCCATCCAGCTAGTATTCGCCAATGCCGGGGCCACCTCCTTCGATTGCCTGATGGACATGTCCGACGACGATGTCGACTGGATTTTGCAGGTGAACCTGCACGGTGTCATGAATACGGTTCGGGCGTTCCTGCCGGACATGCTCCAGGCCGGCGGTGGGCATCTGTGCGCCACCGCGTCCATGGCCGGACTGTTGCCCGGCTGGGTGCCACAACATGTGCCCTATTCCGCGGCCAAGGCGGGCATCATCGGCATGATGATGAACCTCGGCCTCGAACTCAATCGGCACAATATCTACACCACCACCTATTGCCCTGGCGGCGTGGCGACGGGCATGAAGGACAACAATGCCCGCTACCGTCCGGCGCGATTCGGTGGCCCCGGCGAGGGTGAAGTGCATGTCGGCGACGCCAACAAAGCGCAAACCAGCCTCAAGTTCTATACCCCGGAGGCCATCGCCCCCATCGTGCTCAATGCCGTGCGCAGTAACCGCCCGTTTGTGTTCGACCATGCCGAGCAGCGGCGTCTGTTCCGGGAGACCTATTCCAATATCGTCGAAGCCTGCTTTGACGACATCGAAGCCTGGGAACAAGAGCACGGCCAGCCCGAAGCCAACCCCCATGGCGCCCGCCTGGTGAGGTAGTGGACCACCCCTCCGCCCGCCACATCTGGCAGGAAACCCAGCCAGATGTGGTGGCCGCCAATGCCCCTCCAGAGTCGGCCCTCGCCGACACGGATTACGGTGAATCCCGGCAAGGCCCGGCACACCTGGAATCAGCACTTTGAGATAGCCCCTGAGATAGCCCCTTGACAACGGGTAGCAATCTGCTACAAATAGCCATAGGTTGATATCGATACAGGTGCACCATGGCTAAAGGCAACCCTCTTCGGCTGGACAGTGAACTGATGCGAGCAGCAAAGGCCTGCGGTGAATTGATGCATCGCAGCGAAGCCGAACAAATCGAATTCTGGGCGGATCTCGGTCGCAGCCTGGAAAGCCTCCTCGACCAGCGCGACCTGCTGGACATCCGGGCCGGACTGGCCTCCCTCAAGATTGAACCCACCAAAGCCCAACCCGTCGATCCCTCCACCCTGTTCGCCCAGGTGGACGCCCAGCGAAGCATCGTGGCCCAATCCCTGGCGCCCCAATCGGTGCAATACCGCGCCTCCCGCACCCACCCCGGACTGTTGGACGCGGTGATGGCGGATGGCTCCGTCAAGGTTGGGCAATTCAAGAATGGTAGATTCGTGGCCAACGACCAGGCGGCATGAGCGACCGCCAGCCGCAATTATGGGTCATCGCCGGCGGCAACGGCGCAGGCAAAACCACCTTCTATCAACGGTTTCTCAAACCCCTCTCCATCCCCTTCGTCAACGCCGACGAGATTGCCAGGGACATCTGGCCCGACGCGGCCGAAAGCCACGGCTACGAGGCCTCCAGGCTGGCGGAGGAGATGCGTTATCGGCACATACGCCAACAGTCCACCTTCTGCTTCGAAACCGTGTTCTCGCACCCCTCCAAGATCGATTTCGTCGCCTACGCCAAGGCCCAGGGGTACCAGGTGGTGCTGGTCTATGTTCACCTGATGGGCGGCGACCTCAACTGCGCCCGGGTCGCCGTGCGAAAAACCCTGGGGGGTCACGGCGTCCCGGAAAACAAGATCAGGGAGAGA
>JBJHDJ010000434.1:0-2509 GCA_050486485.1 Porticoccaceae bacterium | reverse complement strand
GTGCACGCTCGAGGATGATGGGATAGAGTTGCTCGCGCTTTTTCTCCGTCAACGCCTTGGAGTCCGCCAGCCCGGCGATGGGCCGGGCCGGATCGAGAATGACCGCCGCCGTCACCACATCCCCGGCCAGGGGGCCACGCCCCACCTCGTCGACACCGGCGAGCAGGGCCACGGGGGGTAGATCCACATAGGGCGGTATTCTGGATGCCTTGCCTGGGGCCATTGTCTCGCTCTCCTTCCCCGCTGTCTTTCTTGCACTGGTTCACACGATGGCTTGGGCGCGGCGATACCCGGCAATCTTCAGGGTTTCAGGGTGAGGAAGCACAGGGCGATGGGTCTCGCTGCGCTCAACCCATCCTACCCACACCGTTGTCCGGGGCGTGCCGACACCGCTCGCGGATCATGGCGGCCAGGGTGCTGGCGGCCACTTGGCTGGCGTCGCGGCGCAATAACCGGTGCAGATGTTGAAACTCGGCGACCAGATGATCGCGCACTGTAGCGTCCTGCAACATCCGCAGCGTCTCCTCGCCAAGACGCTCGACACGGGCGTCCTGCTGGATCAGCTCCGCCACCAGCGCCCTCCCCGCGATCAGGTTGGGCAGGGAGATAAAGGGTGTCTTGACCAGTTTCGACAGCAGCCAGTAACTGCCAGCCCCCATGCGGTAGGACACCACCATGGGTTTTTTCAACAGCATCGCCTCGAGGGCCGTGGTACCGGAGGTGAGCAACACCGCGTCAGCCGCCTCCATGACCCGGTGCGAATGCCCCCGCACCAGGGTCGCCGGCAATTGCGGATGACGCGCCAGCAGTGCCTCCAGCTCGCTGTGGCGGGCATCATTGGCGGAGGGGATCACGAAGCGCAGTCCCGGCTGCCGCGTCAGCAACCAGTGGGCCACCTCCACGAACAGCGGGCCCATCAGGGCAACTTCGCTGCCGCGACTGCCGGGCATCAGCGCGAGCAGTGGTCCGTCAGCGGCCAAACCAAGCTGTTTTCTTGCCCCCATCTGATCGGGTTCCAGGGGCATGCTGTCCGCCAGGGGATGGCCGACACAGGTCACCGACACGCCGTGGCGGCGGTAAAATTCGCTTTCGAAGGGCAGCAGTGTCAGCATGTGGTCCACGGCGCGGGCGATCTTCCTGACACGCCCCTGGCGCCATGCCCACACCGATGGGCTCACATAGTGGGCGGTGAGCATCCCCCGCCGCCGCAATTTCAATTCAAGCCCGAGATTGAAGTCCGGGGAATCGATACCCAGCACCAGATCAAAACCCCCGGCCAGGAAATGCCGGTAGAGTCCACGGCGCATGCCCAGCAGTTCCGGCAGCCGCTTGAGGGGCTCCACCAGGCCCATCACCGCCAGCCGTTCCTGGGGGTAGAGGGAATGAAACCCCTGGGCGATCATGCGTTGACCACCGACACCCTCGAATACCGCATCGGGGAAGTGCGCCCGCAGGGCGGGAATCAGCGCCGCGCCCAACTGGTCGCCGGAGTCCTCTCCAGCGACCATGCCGATGCGAACGGGGGTGAACATCTACCGCACGATGCCCCGGCTGGCTGCCCGCAGAAAGTCCGCCAGCGGCCTGATCACCGCGGGTTCATCCTCCATGGCATCCAGGGCGGCAATGGCTTCCTCCAACTTGAGGCCCTTGCGGTAGATGAGCTTATAGGCGCGGTTGAGGGCAGCTATCTGCTCTGGGCTGAAGCCGCGGCGCCTGAGTCCTTCGCTGTTGATGGTGCGCGCCGCCGCCGGGTTGCCCGCCACCATGGTATAGGGCGGTACGTCCTGGGTGAGATAGGTGGCGGCGCCGGCAAAGCTGTGGGCGCCGATATTGACATGCTGGTGCACCAGCACATAGCCGGACAGGATGGCCCAGTCACCCACCAGCACATGGCCAGCCAGCGAGGCGTTGTTGACAAGGATGCAGTGGTCGCCGATGACGCAATCGTGGCCCACATGAACATAGGCCATCAACAGATTGTGATTGCCAATGGTGGTTTCGCCGCGATCCTGAACGGTGCCACGATGGATGGTGACGCCCTCGCGAATCACATTGTGGTCGCCGATGACCAGGCGGGTGGGCTCCCCCTTGTACTTGAGATCCGGGGTATCCTCGCCGACGCTGGAAAACTGCAGGATGCGGTTGTGGGCACCAATGGTGGTGGGCCCCTTGATGATCACATGGGAACTGATCTGGGTGTGGTCGCCGATGACCACATCGGGGCCGATGATGGTCCAGGGGCCGATCTCGACATGCTCGCCAATCCGCGCCGAGGGATCGACGATGGCTCGCGGGTCGATCAAGGCATTCCCTCCCGACGCATTTCCTGCAGGGCGCACAGCAACTGCGCCTCGGCCGCCAGTTGGTCGTCGACGGTGGCCTTGCAATTGAATCGCCAGATATTGCGCTTCACCGAATCGATCTCGGCGTGAAGCATGAGGCGATCCCCGGGAACCACCTGGCGCTTGAAGCGCACGCCATCCACACCGGCGAACAGGTACAACATGTT
>JBJHDJ010000433.1:0-2524 GCA_050486485.1 Porticoccaceae bacterium | reverse complement strand
CTTTAGCCCTTTGTGCCTGATGCTTTTGATCATTCGCTCGTCCTTGCTTGAATGTGCATGGAATTAATTGTACCGCGTCGCGCGACAATGTTCATTCTGAGCTTGCGCCTTTTCGTAAATCACCCCCCGACACACGCCCCTGCTGTTAGCAACAAACTAAGTCGGACCCTGCGGGAGATTTGCGGGACATGCTCTGATCTGTCATGCACTATTGTGCAAAATGCGCTGTGGGTGTTCGGATTTAAGTAAATAAAATCAATCGATTAACAATCTCCAGCAAAATTCATAATGCTGGGGTCACTGGTTCAAGTCCAGTCGTAGCTGCCAGATTTATAAGGGGTTTTTCCGGACCGGGAAAGCCCCTTTTTCTATTCACCGCAATGTCAGCCATGACCATTGGATTGAGGGAGTCACGGCTGTCCATGACAGGCTTAAACCGCCCTATTTCCATTGGCTCGTATACGCTTTCCTGGTAGTGCGGTAGCGGGGTTGGCACAGCTTTATCGGCGGACAGGAGTTTGCCATTGTCCGCCAGTGCCTGCTTGGGCTGTGATTTCATCCCTGGGTTTTGTTTTTTCCCCTGCGTCAAAGCCAAAGTCCTATCGCTCGCGTCGGTTGATGAAATCACCCTTGGCGCTACGAGAGGTTTCTTCTGGGTTGGGTATCGGTTTACGGTGCGCATCTGATGCTCTACTATTTGATGCAACCACATCAGATTCCTTGGGAGGTGCCATCATGCGTACGACACTGGATATCGATGACGATGTGCTGGCCGCCGTGAAGGAGTTGGCACGCAGGGAACATACGACAGCCGGCACGCTTATTTCCCGGCTGGCTCGCCGCGCCCTCGCCACGCACGAGGATGAGACCCGCCGGCGGGCAAAACTGGGGTTTCGCCCGTTTTCGTCCCGGGGCAAGTTGGTAACCAACGAGGATATCGATCGCTTACGCGACGAGGCAGGCATCTGATGCGGGCACTGCTGGATGTCAATGTGCTGATTGCGCTGCTCGACGAGGATCATGCTCATCACCAGATTGCCTGGGATTGGCTCGACGCTGCCATTGATGATGGCTGGGCTTCCTGCCCGATTACGCAGAACGGCTGTGTCCGTATCATGTCTCAGCCCGGTTACCCCAATCCCCTGCCGACCGCGGAAGTAGCGCAGCGCCTGGCGGAGGCTGTCGGCACGCCATACCATCACTTCTGGCCAGACAGTGTCAGCCTGTTTGACCGCCAGTTGATCGACCCCGGCCGGCTGCTGAGTCCGCGGCAGGTCACCGATACCTATTTGCTTGCCCTGGCGGTGACCAACGGCGGACGGTTTGTGACTTTTGACCGCGGAGTCCCGGTTGCATCGGTCAACGGCGCAACCCGTGAGCATTTGCTGGTGCTTTGAGTCTGCTGCTTTTTGCTCCCAGCTTTTATCTTAGGGGCACCGCTATTAATAGAGGTGCCCTTAGGTCTGGATCAGCTGTCCTGATGCCGCTCCCAGCGCCCGTCCCTCTGCAAGCGCCGCTTGACCCAGCGGCGGTACCCGCCGGACAGCAGGCCGCGCAACCCCGGAAGCTTCACCGCCCAGGCCAGGGGCTTGAGCCACAGCACTCGGGAGAACAGCAGGCCGTAGGCGTCCAGCTCCCGGTGGATCCTGCCCTGGGGATCCCGCACATGAAGTTCTCGGAGGGCCGCGCCGGGGTCGATACCCTGTTTCTTCAGCTCCTGATCGCGACCGGTGATATCGACCCATTCAACCCGGTCGCGCCCAGCCCCCGCCAGTTTTTCATAGTAGCGGCGATCGCGAACGCACACCGGGCAGGCGCCGTCGTAGTAGACCTTGAGCTTGTCTTGTGCATGGGTTTCGGACATGGCACCTTCGACACCGCCGCGCCACAGGGTTCCCCGGTATAGCGCCAGAGGGCATCGACGCACCTTTCTCCCGAGGGTGGCGCGCGGGTCTTCGTTGCTCGAAGTGGACATTTATCGAAATGGGCAGTTGGAGGTGAGCCTCGGGTTCTGTATCTTGTGCGGAAGCGGACCTCCCCTGGCAACCAGGGTACTGTCCTCTACCCCCCTCCCGGATACCGCATGTCGGATACGCTGTTTTCACATGAGCCCCTGATTCGCATGGGCATATTCCTCCTGGTGCTCGGGATCATGGTGCTGTGGGAGTTCGCCGCCAGCCGTCGGCCCCAGACCATTCGACGCCTTCAGCGCTGGCCTGGCAACCTGTCGATCGTGGCGCTCAATACCCTGCTGGTTCGCCTGGCCTTCCCGCTGGCCGCGGTCGGCGCCGCCCTGATAGCCGAGGAACGGGGTTGGGGCCTCTTCAATGTGGTGGCGGCCCCGGCCTGGCTGGCCATTGCCGCCTCCGTGGTTCTCCTGGACATGGCCATCTATTTCCAGCACCGCCTGTTCCATGCCGTTCCCTGGCTGTGGCGTCTGCACCGCCTGCACCATGCCGATCTGGAGTTCGATGTCACCACGGGATTGCGCTTTCACCCGTTGGAAATTCTGATTTCCATGGGC
>JBJHDJ010000432.1:0-2549 GCA_050486485.1 Porticoccaceae bacterium | reverse complement strand
GCACGGTGATCACCGCCTCGGTGACCGGCTCGCCCAGGTAATCCTCGGCGGTCTTCTTCATCTTTTTCAGCACTTCGGCGGAAATCTGCGGCGGCGCCTTGCGGTCGCCCTTCACTTCCACCCAGGCATCGCCGTTGTCGGCCTTGACGATGCCGTAGGGCACCATCTTGATGTCCTTTTGCACCACATCATCCTCGAAGCGACGCCCTATCAGGCGCTTGACGGCATACAGGGTGTTCTTCGGGTTGGTGACGGACTGGCGCTTGGCGGACTGACCCACCAGCACCTCGCCCTCGTCGGTGAACGCGACGATGGAGGGGGTGGTGCGCGCTCCTTCGGCGTTCTCGATCACGCGGGGTTTGTCGCCTTCCAGCACCGCCACGCAGGAATTGGTGGTGCCCAGGTCAATGCCGATAATCTTTCCCATTCCGGTCTCTCCAAAAGGGTTTTCAGTTTGCTTGCAAGGTATATGGTTGCGCCGCGGGGATTTTCAAGCCCGGCGGCCCGAATCCGTGTCAGCCCTCGCCACCATTGGCGCTGGCCACCACCACCATGGCGGGCCGCACCAGGCGGCCGTTGAGCAGGTAGCCTTTCTGGAACACCTCGATCACGCTGTTGGGGGCGGCGGCGGGGTTGGGCACCATGGCCATGGCCTCGTGCCGTTCCGGGTTGAAGGGTTCGCCCGCGGGATCCAGTTGCTCCACATTGAAGCGCCGTAGCACATCGAGGAAGCTCTTGAGGGTCAATTCGACGCCCTCCACCAGGGGCGCCGATGCCTCGTGCTGGCGATCGGCGGAGGCCAGGGCCCGCTCCAGGTTGTCCACCACCGGCACCAGATCGGCGACGAATTTCTCCAGGGCGAACTTGTGGGCATTCTCCACATCCCGCTCGACACGGCGGCGCAGGTTCTGCATGTCGGCATGGACCAACAGCAATTTTTCCTTCAGGGCAGCCACCTCGTCACTGTCCACGCCCTCGTTGGCTGGCGCCTCGGCGGCAGCCTCCCCGGCGTTGTTTTCGGTCTGCTCCGGCTGGTCGGACTCGGGTACCAGGTCATGGTCATGGGGGTGTTTGTCTGTGGACACAGGCGCACTCCGTCAGATTGGCGAATTCCGTTGGCGACAGGACTCCCCGCGCGGCGCAAGGCCCGGGGAACCACACTTTATGGATAACCCCCGATATTGGGCCACAACCCAATTATTCAAGGGCACTGCTATTCAAGGGGGCTCCTCTTCAAGTGCACGCCTATTCAAGAGCACTCGGGGGCAATGGCAGACACCCGGCTTATCCGGTATAAATGACGACACCAATGCCCAAGCAGGACTGCCCGGCTGTGCTGACCGCGCTGACCATCAAGAACTTCACCCTGGTTGACCACCTGGATCTCGAACTGGCCCCCGGCATGACCGCCATCACCGGCGAGACGGGCGCCGGCAAGTCCCTGGTGCTGGGGGCGCTGGCCATGGCCCTGGGGGATCGAGGCGACAGCGACCGCATCCGGGCGGGCCGCGACCGGGCGGAAGTGACGGCGGCATTCGACATCAGCGCAAACCCCCTCGCCAGACAGTGGTTGGCGGACAACGACCTGGCGGACGGGGACGACTGCCTGCTGCGCCGCACCCTGAGCGCGGAGGGGCGCTCCAGGGGGTTCATCAACGGCCAACCCGCCACCATGCAACAGTTACAGCAGCTCGGCGAGCTGATGATCGACATTCACAGCCAGCACGAACACCAGTCCCTGCTCAAGCGCGACACCCACCGCCGCCTGCTGGATGTCTTTGCCGGGGCCGAGGACGCCGCCCGGGAAGTGGCCCGGCGCTATCAGGCCTGGCGCCAGGCGCGTCAGCGCCTGGAGGATCGGGAGAACCGCTCGGAGGAACTGGAGGCGCGCCGCGAACTGCTGCAATTCCAGGTGGGGGAACTGGATGCCCTGGCCCTGGCGGAGGGGGAGTTGGAGGCCCTCGAAAAAGAACAGCATCTGCTGGCCAACGCCGAGCAGATCCTGCGGGACAGCGCCGCCGCCCTGACCCTGTGCCGGGAAGGGGAGCAGGGTGACATCCTCGGTCTGCTGACCCAGGCCCACCACCTGCTGGCGGCCATGCCCGACAAGACTTCGTACCTGATGGAAGCTGAAGCCCTGCTGGACAGTGCCCGCATCCAGGTGGACGAGGCGGCCCGGGAGATCCAGCGCCATGTCGACAGCTTCGACCTGAACCCGGAAAGGCTGCGGGAGGTGGAAGAACGCCTCGGCGAGACCTACCAGATCGCCCGCAAACACCGCGTGCCGCCGACGGAGCTGTTGGAGCTGCACCGGCAATTGGCCAGCGAACTGGCGGAACTGACCACTGGCGATGGCAACCTGGAAACGCAGCGCCAACAGGTCGCGGAACTGGAACAGCACCTGGACGCGGCGGCGGCGGCGTTGACGGCCCTGCGCCGCGCGGGAGCCGAGCGCTTCGCCGCCGCCGTCAACGAACAACTGGCGAACCTCGCCATGGCCAGCGCCAACCTGATGGTTGCCCTGACACCCCAGCATGAGCACGGGCCCC
>JBJHDJ010000431.1:0-2577 GCA_050486485.1 Porticoccaceae bacterium | reverse complement strand
TGTCGAGGGTAGCGCTGAATCAGGCTGAAATTCGCGATCTGGCCGATAGCTTTATGTTCTTGGCGGATATCGTCGAGCCTGTAGGTATGAATCACGCAACCCTGCGTGATCCTGGCGATCAACCCGTGCTGGCCACCTTGTTGGCTGCACAGGCGAATTACCTGATCACTGGTGACAGGGATCTGTTGGCGCTGGCGACGGAGCACCCCATCGTGACACCGGCGTCGTTTTGGTCCAGACACGGCGGGTAGCTATACCCTGCAAGGATGGGATGGCTTGTTGGAGTTGTGTCAAGACATGCGCTGATGTCGGATATCAAGCTCTATGAATCATCGTGAAGGTGAGCATAGCGGCTAAAACATCCAGACATCCGCATCGATATCAATCTTAAGATCATCTTATGCGCGAAAGTACCCGGCGCGTCAACCAAGAGGCAACTGGTGATACTGGGGTTCAGTGACTTCCCGGATGTGGGAGCCAATGGCATCTTCGCCACGGTGCCGCCGGGGTGGAGCGAGAGGGGGTTGTGGAGGCCTAACTGGTGCAGTATCCCTGATAGAGGCGACCAAGCTGCGCCCCATGATGGTTCGTGAGCCGCATAACTTGATGAAAATTATTAAAAATGGTGGGCCCAGTAGGACTTGAACCTACGACCAAGCGATTATGAGTCGCCTGCTCTGACCAACTGAGCTATGGGCCCGGGGGAGGGGATTCCGCAGGTGGGCATTATAAGAGCCTGCCTGCGGGGTAACCACTGTCACTCCTCGATGAAGCTGCGCAGGTGATCGGAGCGGCTGGGGTGACGCAGTTTGCGCAGGGCCTTGGCTTCGATCTGGCGGATGCGCTCGCGGGTGACGTCGAATTGCTTGCCCACTTCCTCCAGGGTGTGGTCGGTGTTCATGTCGATACCGAAGCGCATGCGCAGCACCTTGGCTTCGCGGGCAGTGAGGCCGTTGAGCACTTCCCGGGTGGCTTCGGTGAGGCTCTCGGTGGTGGCGGAGTCGATCGGCGACAGGATGTTCACATCCTCGATGAAGTCCCCCAGGTGGGAATCCTCGTCGTCGCCGATGGGGGTTTCCATGGAGATGGGTTCCTTGGCGATCTTGAGCACCTTGCGGATCTTGTCCTCGGGCATTTCCATGCGCTCGCCCAGTTCCTCCGGGGTGGGTTCGCGGCCCATTTCCTGGAGCATCTGGCGGCTGATGCGGTTGAGCTTGTTGATGGTCTCGATCATGTGCACTGGAATGCGGATGGTGCGCGCCTGATCGGCGATGGAGCGGGTGATCGCCTGGCGAATCCACCAGGTGGCGTAGGTGGAGAACTTGTAGCCGCGACGGTATTCGAACTTGTCCACCGCCTTCATCAGGCCGATGTTGCCTTCCTGAATCAGGTCGAGGAACTGCAGGCCGCGGTTGGTGTACTTCTTGGCGATGGAGATCACCAGCCGCAGGTTGGCTTCCACCATTTCCTTCTTGGCGCGGCGCGCCTTGGCCTCGCCGATGGACATGCGGCGGTTGATGTCCTTGATCTGGGGGATGGCGATGCCGTAGGTCTCCTCCACTTGCAGCAGCTTGCGCTGGCTGCGCAGCACATCTTCCTCGACCTTCTTCAGGCGCTCCACATAGGGCTGCTTTTTGCGGTAGACGCTGGCCAGCCACTTTTCGTTGGTTTCGTTGCCGGGGAAGGAGTCGATGAAGTCGGCGCGGGGCATTCTGCCGTGGCGCACGCACAGGGTCATGATGGCGCGTTCCTCGCGGCGGATCTGTTCCAGGGCGTCGCGCACTTCCAGGATCATCGGGTCGAACTGGCGCGGGGTGAGCTTGAGGTACTTGAACAGCTCTCCCAGTTCCACCAGGTTCTTGCGGGCGGCGGCGCTGGCGCGACCGCTGCGGGCCAGGGAGCGCTTGGTCTTGTCGTTCTGCTTGCGCAGGGCCTCGAAGCGTTCCCGGGCCTCGTCGATGTCGAGGCCGTCCTCGTCCTGGTTGGTGTCCTCTTCGTCGGCCTCGGCGGCCGCGGCGCTCTGCTCCAGGGCCGAGGGCACATATTCCATGGGGTCCAGGTAGCCGCTGATGATGTCGGCGAGCTTGCGTTCACCGGTGGCCACCAGGTCGTATTCGGCAATGATATGGTCCACGGCGCGGGGCCATTCGGCGAGGGAGGACATCAGTTCGCGGATGCCTTCCTCGATGCGCTTGGCGATCTCGATTTCCCCTTCCCGGGTGAGCAGCTCCACCGAGCCCATCTCGCGCATGTACATGCGCACCGGGTCGGTGGTGCGGTGCTGCTCGGTCTCCACGGCGGCCAGGGCGGCGGCGGCCTCGGCGGCGGCAATCTCGTCGGCGGTGGTGTCGCCGGTGGTCATCAACAGGGTGTCGGCGTCCGGAGCGCTCTCGAACACGCTGATGCCCATGTCGTTGATCATCTGGATGATGTCTTCCACCTGATCGGGATCGGAGATGTCCTCGGGCAGGTGGTCGTTCACCTCGGCATAGGTCAGGTAACCCTGTTCACGGCCTTTGGCGATGAGTTCCTTGAGACGGGATTGCTGTTGGGGAGATTCGCTCATAACAGTCCAGT
>JBJHDJ010000430.1:0-2609 GCA_050486485.1 Porticoccaceae bacterium | reverse complement strand
CGGTCGAGATCAGCAACGCCCGAGGCAACCCCCTGTCTCTCTATGTGCATGTGCCGTTTTGCAGCCGCGTCTGCTACTACTGCGCCTGCAACCGCATCATCACCGCCAACCGCAAGGTGTCCGCCCCCTACCTGGAGAGGCTGGATCGGGAGATGGCGATGATGGCGGCCCTGGTGGATACCGCGCGGCCCGTCGAGCAACTGCACTGGGGCGGCGGCACGCCGACATTCCTCGACGACGACGAGAAGCGCCGGCTGATGGGCAGCATCCGCCGTCACTTTTCCCTGCGTGACGACGACACTGGAGAATACGCCATCGAAATCCATCCCGGCGACACCAGCGAGCGCAGTATCGCCTGTCTCAGGGAACTGGGCTTCAATCGCCTCAGCATGGGCGTGCAGGATTTCGACCCCCTGGTGCAGCGGGCGGTCAACCGTTTCAACAGTATCGCCGAGGTTGCGGCCCTGGTGGCGGAGGCCCGGCAACAGGGGTTCCATTCCATCAGCATGGACTTGATTTATGGCCTGCCATACCAGACCTGGGCCGGCTTCCAGCGAACCCTGGAGGCGGTCATCGCCCTGGCCCCCGACAGGCTGTCGATATTCAACTATGCCCACATGCCGCACCTGTTCAAGTCCCAGCGACACCTCGATGAAGGAAAAATGCCCAGTCCAGCCGAGAAGCTGGATATCCTCCACCGCACCACCGACATGTTGCTGGACGCGGGTTTCGTCTACATCGGCATGGACCATTTCGCCAGGCCGGGGGACGATCTGGCGGTGGCCCAGCGGGAAGGGCGGCTGACCCGCAATTTTCAGGGATACGCCACTCATGGACACTGCGATCTGCTGGCTTTCGGTGTTTCCGCCATCAGCGCTGTAGGGGATTCTTTCGCCCAGAATCACAAAGCCATAACCGATTACAATGCGGCCATCGACAGCGGTCGTCTGCCCCTGGCACGGGGTATTGCCCTGTCAGCGGATGACCTGCTGCGCGCCAGGGTCATCGAACAACTGATCTGCCATTTCCACCTGGATACCACGGCCATCGAGCGCCAATTCGCGGTGACCTTCGACGACTACTTCGCCCATGAGCTGGCGCAGTTGCGGAACATGGCCAGGGATGGGCTGGTGGTGCTGACCCCAGGGGCCATTATCGTCACCCCCAGGGGGCGACTGTTGATCCGCCGGATCTGCATGGTCTTTGATGTCTGGCTGCGTCGGGAGAACGAGTCGCGGCGGTATTCGCGGATCATTTGACGCATTTCGGTTGTCAGTTGTCAGTTGTCAGTTGTCAGTTGTCAGTTTTCAGTTTTCAGTTTTCAGTTGGCAGTGGGGCGGTGCTCGCCGGATTTACTTTAACCTGCACCTTGTCTCCGCTACAATCTCCCGCCTCGCTTAACGCGACAAACCTAGGGGTGGCCGTCAGGCCTGAGATGTCCCACGGACGAACCCTTTGAACCTGATCCGGTTAATGCCGGCGTAGGGATAGGTGCAAGTTCCAGCCTTCCAAACGCGCAAACCGGGTCTCCCAGACGCTGTGAGTTTCGGAGGCTCAACCATGACCAAGTTTCGCAATCCCGTTTTTCGTGCATCCTTTCCACGGCGGGCCGCCCTGGCTGCCGCCCTGCTGCCCCTTATTCCCCTGGGGGCAAACGCTCAGGGAGAACCCCTGCAGGAAATAATTGTCACCGCCGGTTTTCGTGACATGCCGGTGGACACCTATCCCGCCAGTTTGACGGTGGTGGATTCCTCCGCCATCGCCGGGCGCGCCGCCCAGCACCTGGACGAAGTGCTCAACCTGGCGCCCAATGTCAATTTCTCCAGCGGCGCCTCGCGGGGCAGGTTCATCCAGATTCGCGGTATCGGCGAACGCAGCCAGTTTGTCGATCCCATCAACCCCTCCGTGGGCCTCACCATCGACGATATCAATTTCAGTGGTGTCGGCAATGCCGGCACCCTGTTCGATGTCGAGCAGGTGGAAGTGCTGCGCGGTCCCCAGGGCACTCGCTTTGGCGCCTGGGGCCTGGCGGGCATGGTCAACATCAGCTCCCGCGCCCCCACCGAGGAGTTCGAGGGTCAGGTCAGCGCTGGCGCCGGAAATTACGCCAGCCGCGCACTGGGCGCCGTGGTCAGTGGCCCCCTCGCGGACAACCTGCTGGGTCGCCTGGCGGTGCAGCAATACCAGAGCGACGGCTTTATCAAGAACGATTTCCTGGGGCGGGACGATACCGGCGAGCGGGACGAAGTCACCGCCCGCGGCAGGTTGCGCTGGCTGGCCAGCGACGATCTCGCCGTCGACACCACGCTCTTCTATGTGAATGTGGACAACGGCTACGATCACTTTTCCCTGGACAACAATCGCCGCACCCTGTCGGACGAGCCCGGCCGCGATCGCCAGGAAACCCTGGCCCTGGGCATCACCGGCACCTGGCATGGGGCTGAATCCTTCACCCTCAAGTCCACCCTTGCCCTGGAGGACACCCGCACCGAATACGGCTTCGACGAGGACTGGACCCACACCGGCATCTGCGATGGCCTGGCCTGTGACAGCGACCTGTGGGGGTTCGACTGGTGGTATTCCAGTACCGACAACTACCGCCGCCAACG
>JBJHDJ010000429.1:0-2616 GCA_050486485.1 Porticoccaceae bacterium | reverse complement strand
AGCAGTTCGCCGCCTTTCAGCTCTGCCTCGTTGACATTGTAGGGACGCCACACCCCATCCCCGCCAGGGGCCCAACTGATCAGGTTGTCCACATCGTTGTCGAACCAGGCCAGGGACCAGCGCCACAACGGGTATTCCCCCTTCAGGCCCAGCTCCCGGTTATTGGACTTCTCCGGATCCAGGTGGGGGTTGCCGGCGCTGCCACCCGAGGCTGGCCAATAGAGGTCGTTGAAGCTGGGTGCCTTGAAACCTTCCGCCCAGCTCGCCACCAGCCGGTGGTGGTCGCCAAGGTGCAACCCCAGGGAGACATGTCCGGTGGTATGGCGGCCGAATTCCTGATTGTCGTCCTCGCGGCCGCCCAGAACCAGATCGATGGCTGCCCAGCTGCCTTGCAGCTGGGCAAACAGGGCGCGGTTGTCGCGGCTCCTGACAGGACGGCCGCGCTCATCCACATAGGTGTTAGACGTGCGCACCGAGTCCTGGTGGTAGTCGTAACCCAGGGTCAGCAGGGCTTGCTCCCCCAGGGTGACATCGTTCTGCCAGTAGAGCTGATCGCGGGTGGTGCGAAAGTCGCCGGTACTCTGGCCCGTGACGGCGTCACGGTTGGTGCTGTCATCCAGGGCGCGCCCCAGGGACAGTTGGCTCAGCCAGTTATCGGTGACCGGCAGGCGGCCCCTCAGGTTCAGGTTCCGCAGCCGGGTATCACTGTAGGGCCGCTGCGCGGGGTTGAACAGATTGTCGTAGTGATTGCGGTTGTCGCTGTCCAGCAGGTTCAGCGCCAGGTCGGCGCCGTTGGCGAAGCGATAACCCAGGCTGGCGTTGGCCGAGCGGTTGCGGTAGCCGTCACGGTCGCGGTTGAAGCCTTCGCGACTGACGGTATTGTCGAAGCCATCCGTCTCCAGGTAGGACAGATTGACGCCGTAACGCAGTGCCCCGAGATGTCCGCCACTGCCGGCACTCACACTGGCCAGGCTGTGGCTGCCGGCGGAGGTGGTCAAATAGCTGCCCGGGACACCGCTGCCGTCTCGGGTGAAGATCTGGATCACGCCGCCGATGGCGTCGCTGCCGTAGAGGCTGGAGTGGCTGCCGCGCACCACTTCGATGCGCTCGATCTGATCCGGGTTGAGAAACTGGAAGCTGGTCTGCCCCAGGGTGGCGCTGCCGATGCGCTGACCGTCCACCAGAATCAGGGTATGGCCATTGGCGGAGCCTCGGGTGTAGAGACTGGTGCTGGCGCCGGGACCGCCGTTGCGGGAGATATCGAGGCCCGGGGTGAGGCGCAGCAGGTCGGTGAAGTCGAGGGGTTGCAGGGCTTCGATGCGCTCCCGGGGAAGCACCGACACCGAGGCCAGGGTATCGGCAAGTTCAACCGGGGTGCGGGTGGCGGTGACCACCACCAAGTGCTGGCTATCGTCGGCCGTGGTGTTCGCCGCGGCTAGGGTGGTGGCATACAGCAAGCTCGCGCCGAGCGCCAGGCCGGCGAGGCAAAGGGGGTGTTTCATGGGTCGATCCTCAATCAGAACAATGAAAAACAAAGATTGAGGGAGGGGTGAAAGTGGCGGGCGCCAATACGGGACAGGCAGTTAACCACCGACAAAGCCCTCCGCTTCATCGTTGCAGCTACTGCACACCGTGACGACGGAGGCTCCGTCGTCACCAGGCCGGTTTCGGGCTTGTGAATCCGCAGATTCATTTACCGTTGCGGGGGCAGCGTTGGTCTTGTCGCGGGCGGCCACTTCTTGAAAGTTGCCCGGACGCACCACACTTCCCGTTTACCCTGTTCCAGACCCTCCAGGCGAAGGAGGGTCGAGCAGGCACCTGATGCAGGGCTCGGATTCTATAGGGGTTGTTTGGGAAAGGTCAAACAGCGGGGAGAAAGAAGGCATAAGGACGAGGACATGATATTCGGTTGGTCGCGGTACTTGGCTTTACACGCCGCGATCACAAGGCCATGCCCGGAGAGGCATCGTCAAGAGGTTTCCCAACGAAGCCGAAAACGCTAAAGCTGCCGTTACACGGAAATTAAATACCTCGGTTCTGGAAATCAGTGCCTTGGTTCGCGGGAGCGGACCCTGCCTTCGACAGTGGAGCGCGGCAAATATCGAGACCCAACGGCTGCTATAGAAGACTCCGACGGGTGGTGTTGAGGACAAGCCAGGGGGTGCGGTGCTGGCAAGCGTACTGGCGGGTGTTCACTGGGTGTTTGGATCGATTGGTTGGCGTTGGGTCTGGGGTATCATCCAGGCGCCAGACAAACAACCTCGCGTCCCATGGCATTTCCCCTGCCAGGCGACATTGCCGACACCTGAACGAGCTGCGAATCCACCATGTCCCTGCAACTGCAAAGCCTTCTCGGTCTTACCCTGCTGTTATTGCTCTGCTGGCTCAGCGGCCAGCGCAAGGCGCCGCCATGGCGGTTGCTGGCCGGTGGCCTGGCCCTGCAACTGTTGCTGGCGGTGTTGCTGCTCAAGCTTCCCCAGGCACAGGGGGTATTCCTGGTGCTCAACGACGCCATGATGGCCCTGGAAGAGGCCACCCGCGCCGGCACCAGCCTGGTGTTTGGCTATCTGGGCGGGGGTGACACCCCCTTCGAGGAAACCTGGCCCCACTTCGGTT
>JBJHDJ010000428.1:0-2624 GCA_050486485.1 Porticoccaceae bacterium | reverse complement strand
CGAGCACCGGGCGTTGCTGATGGCGCTGATCACCCCAAAGCGCCTCAAGGAAAACGAGGACTTCATGTGGAGGTTGGCCGATCAGCAGATCGACAGCTTTATCTCCCGCGGCGAGACCGAGTTCATGGCCGACTTCGCCCAGCCTTTCGCCGTGCTCGTCGTCTCCGACCTGCTGGGCGTGCCAGCCGAGGATCGGATCAAATTCCGCCAGCAGCTCATACGGCAGGAGCGTGAAGGGGCGGGGATTGGGGGCGTGGAAGGCCGCGAAGCCGACCATTCGCCGCTGGCCTGGCTATACGACACTTTCTCCACCTATGTCGAGGATCGCCGGAGCAACCCCAAGGGAGATATCCTCACCGGACTCGCGAAAGCCACCTTCCCCGACGGTTCGGTGCCGGAGCCCCTCGATGTCGCACGGATTGCCGCCAACCTGTTCGCCGCCGGCCAGGAGACCACGGTTCGACTACTCAGCTACGCCTTTCAGGTGGTGGGCGAGCGTCCCGATCTCCAGCAAAAACTTCGCCAGGATCGCAGCCTCATCCCCAACTTCGTGGAGGAATGCCTGCGCATAGAGGGGCCTGTCAAGGGCGACTTCCGTTTGGCGAAAAAGCCCACCACTGTTGCTGGCGTCGACATCCCGGCCGGCAGCTTCCTGTTTCTCGCCAACAGCGCCGCCAATCGGGATCCCCGTAAGTTCGATCATCCCGACGAGCTCCAGCTCGACCGCGGAAACGCCCGCTTGCATGTGGCCTTCGGCCGCGGCATCCACGCCTGCCCCGGAGCGCCACTGGCCCGGGCCGAGGCGGTGGTCAGCCTCAACCGCATGTTCGACCGGACCCGCGATATTCGCATTTCCGAGAAAGTCCATGGTCCACCCGGCGCGCGGCGCTACAGCTATCTGCCCACCTTCATTCTGCGCGGGTTGACACACCTCGGCCTGGAGTTCGATCCAGTTTCAGGTGGTTAAAATGAAGGTTTTTGTCGATACGGAAATATGCGCTGGTTTCGGGGTTTGCCTTGGGCTGTGCCCCGAGGTGTTCGAGCTGCACGATGACGGCTACGCCATCGTGCTGGTCGGCGAGGTGCCCCCGGAACACCAGGAGGCGGTGCGCGTCGCGGTCAAACAGTGTCCGGCCAACGCCATTTCGATCAGTGACGATACCCCGCGGACTTGAGGGCCAAGAGGCAAGGGGCAAGGGGCAAGAGGCAAGAGGCAAGGAATCAATAGGCTTGACAGGGCTCCACCCGTGTCAAGTTGACGCGGCCGCGGGGTGAGCACGGGAGGGAAGGATGGGTTGGCGCAGTGATACCCACCCACCTCCAGGCCGCTGAAATACAGCCCGGTTCGGCCCTCCAGCGCCTGGGACACCGCCTGGTTCATCACTGCCGTTGCCCCCTCATCGACCGTGGCGAGGGCAGGCCTATTCAGCCCCTTGATTGCTGGCGCAATCGTCCTCACTCCGGCCCGCTCGCGGGAGCGAGGGACAACTGCGCCATAATGCTCAAATCGGCGCCATTCAGCCCAGACCCTGACTCACAAAATAGGCATAAGAAAGACGATGCAAGCAACAGCAACTCCCAGCCCGGAAGTGATTCTAGCGGAACTTGACAGCAGGGCCCGCCGGATCGAGACCCCCTGTGGCTACGGCTCCATCGTTTGGCGATGCTGGGGAGAGGGACCGCCCCTGCTGCTGTTTCACGGCTCCCACGGCAGTTGGTCCCACTGGATCCGGAATATCCCGGCACTGGCCGCCCATCGCACGGTGTGGGCGGTGGACCTGCCGGGCTTTGGCGAGTCCGACATGCCGCTGGACATCAGCCACGAGTCGATTTCCGACACCCTTGTCGAGGGCATCCGCCAATTACCGGGGCTCGACTTGCCGGTGGATATCGCCGGGTTTTCCTTTGGCGGGGTGGTGGCCGCCTTTCTCTCCGTGGCCCACCCGGAGTTGGTGCGTCGCCTGGTGCTGATCGGTACCGGCGGTCTCGATACACCGGTGGGCGCCCTGCAACTGCAGCGGGTACGGGGCCTGGAGGGAGACGAGCGCGAGGCCGCCCACCGCCACAATATCCTCACCCTGATGCTGCACCACCCCGACAGTGTCGACGACCTGTCCCTCTACTTGCAGGAACTCAACGGCGTGCGGGGGCGCTTCAATCCCGTCAATCTGGTGCTGCCCGACCGGCTGCTGAGAATTCTGGAAAAAACCCGGGCGCCGTTCGATGTCATTTGGGGTGAGTTCGACGGCCCCCACCCGGATCCCGCCGCCCAGGAAAAAGTGCTGCGCGCCATTTGTCCTGGGATGGCGTTCCGGACGATTGCCGGCGCCGGGCACTGGGTGATGTATGAACGGCCGGAGGAATTCAACCGGATGCTGCTGGAATTGCTCGAGGGCGCCAACTGAGCGCACCGATGCCAGGGCCTGCCGGCGCGTATTTGCTTGTCGCCGCTGGCCCAGTACAAACCAAGCCCGGTCACGCTTGCAACAGCTTTAAAATTGCAAGAGCAGTAAAATTGGCCAAACCATAAAATCCCAAGAAGCATAAAATATGCGGGATCCATTAAACCCAAGATTCATAACAACAGTGGAGCAAAACCCATGAAGTGGATGATGACCTTGATA
>JBJHDJ010000427.1:0-2631 GCA_050486485.1 Porticoccaceae bacterium | reverse complement strand
GGGTGGCGCTGCGGGGCAACCTGTTCGCTGGCGCCATCGCCGGTAACCGGGTGGTGGTGTGGGAGGCTGGCGACGACGCCGGCCAGAAGCCGCCGCCCACCAGCCTGGCGCGGGGGGTGAAATCCCTGGTGGCGGCTCCCTTTGGCGGCGAGCACGGCATCCAGGGTTTTCTTGAAGTGGTCGGCGGCGGCAGCCGCCGGTTTGAGCCCGGGGATATCAGCGCCCTGCAACTGATGGTGGATGCCCTGGGCAATGCCCTGCGGAGACAGGTGGCGGCCCGCCGGCTCAAGGAGTCCGAGGAGCAGTATCGCCAGTTGTTCTACGGCAACCCAGTGCCGATGATGATATTCGACCTGGAGACCCTGGCCTATCTGGCGGTCAACGATGCCGTGGTGACCCGCTATGGTTACAGCAGGGAGGAACTGCTGGGGATGACCGTCAGCCAGGAATACAGCCCGGAAAGGACTGTCGAGCTTCGCGACCAACTGGCCAGGTTGAAGGAGGGGGCCAATCCCGTGGGCATCCTGTCCACCTGGGACCGCCGGGGTCGCCAGTTCGAGGAGGATGTCACCTGGTATCCGGTCACCTACCAGGGGCGGCGGGCCTGCCTGGCGGTGGCGGTGGATGTCACCGCCCGCAAGGCCTCGGAGCGGCAACTGCGGCGTCTCAACCGCGCCCAGCGCATGTTGAGCCTGTGCAATTCCGCCCTGGTGCGGGCCAGCGACGAGGACAGCCTGCTGAAGGAAATCGCCAGAATCACCACCAGCGAGGGACAGTACTGTTTCGCCTGGATCGGCCTGGTGGAGCACGACGCCCAGCGCACCGTGAAGGTGGCGGCGCGATCTGGGCAGGAGATTTTTCAGCGCGATCTTGGCGACTTGCGGTTGAGCTGGGACGATAATACCGCCAGCGGCCAGGGCATCACCGGGCAAACCATCCGCACCGGGCAGCCGGTGATCTGCGAGGACATCGCCACCGCCATTGGCGATGCCGGCCGCCTGCGACAAGCCATGGAGAGTGGCCTGAAAGGCCTGCTGAGTTTGCCCCTGCGGGGCAGCGGTGGCGTGTTCGGCCTGATTGCCCTGTATTCTGACCGGCTGGGGGGCTTTCCCGAGGAGGAGGTCGCACTTTGCCAGGAACTGGCCGATAACCTTGCCTACGGCATCGAGCACCTGAGGGAGGTCGCCCAGCGCCGCCAGTTGCAGAGCGCCTTCAAACAGGTGGCCTCGGGGGTGAGCTCGGCCACGGGCCCGGGCTTTTTCACGGAATTTTGCGCCGCGCTGGCCCGCACCCTGGAGGCCGATGTCTGCATCGTCGGCCGGCTGGATGCCAGCGAGCCTCCCCGTGTGGCGGTGGTGGGGGGTGTTGTCGGCGGCGCCCCGGTGCTCAGTGGCGAGTACCCCATGGATGTCATGGCCTGGGAAGGGCTGCGCCGGGATGGTGAGTTCGTGGTGGAAGCCGGCGCTAGGACTCGCTTTCCCGGTTTTGCCTCCCTGGAATCCACCGCCAGTGACTCCTGCATCGCCTTGAAACTGTCGAGCAGTGAAGGGCGGCCCCTGGGGGTGTTGTTCACGGCCTTCCGGCAACCCCTGGAAAAGACCGACTTTATCGTCGCCGCCCTGAGGATATTCGCCACCCGCGCCGCCGCGGAACTGGAAAGAGAGGACGCCACCGCCCATCAGCGGGAGCTGGCGGCCCTGTTGGACAAGGCGTGGGACGCCATCGTGGTAATGACCCCGGACTACTTTGTCACCTTCTGGAACAAGGGGGCGGAGCGGCTCTACGGCATCCCCGCGTCAAAGGTGGTGGGTCAGCGCCATGGCGCCGACCGCCACGGTCGCGTCATCGCGGATTTGCGCGACGCCATGGCCACCACCCTGGAAAAGGGCGAGTGGCAGGGGCGCCTGCGCCAGGCGCGCTGGGATGGCACGCCCATCACCGTGCAGGCCCATTGGACTCTGACCAGTGACGAGCAGGGGCAGTCCCAGGCGATCTTCTGCGTTCACAACGATATCACCGCCAGGCTGGCCCTGGAGGCGCGGCTCCAGCAATCCCAGCGCCTCGAGTCCCTGGGGCAGTTGATGGGTGGCATGGCCCACGATTTCAACAATCTGCTGACGGTGATCCTGGGCAACGCCGAGTTGCTGGTGGAGGAACTGGCGAACGACAGCCGACTTCGGGAGCTGGCGCGCATGGTCTGTAACGCCTCCCAGCGCGGGGCGGACCTCACCAGCAGGCTGCTGGCGGTGGCGCGGCGCCAGCCCCTGGCTCCGGGGCATGTGGATGTCGGCGCCCTGCTGGCGGACATGCAGGGGCTGCTCGGCCGCACCCTGCGGGGCAATATCCGCATGCGGGTCTATTGCGCCCCCGATACCTGGCCGGCGATGGTGGATCCGGCGCAACTGGAGAGCGCGGTGCTCAATCTGTGCATCAACGCCCGGGACGCAATGCCCGAGGGCGGCGACCTGACCATCGAAACCCAAAACTATCGCCTGGAACCGGGCGACGAAGCCGAGCGCCGTCAACTGGAGCCTGGCGATTTCGTGGTGATTCGCATCCGCGACACGGGCGTGGGGGTGCCGCCGGAGTTGCTGCCGAAACTGTTCGACCCGTTTTTCACCACCAAGGACA
>JBJHDJ010000426.1:0-2637 GCA_050486485.1 Porticoccaceae bacterium | reverse complement strand
CCGTAACGCTGCATCATCGGGATCACATCGGTTTCCAGATCCCGCGCCAGCAGCGAGTAGTACATCTGCCCGTGGGTAAACTGCGCCCAGCCATTGGCTTTCTGGATTTCCAGCGCGGCACTGGCGGTCCAGGCGCGCCAGTTGGAGAACCCGATGTAGCGCACCTTGCCCGAACGCACCACCTCATCCAGCGCCGCCAGGGTTTCCTCCATGGGGGTCAATGCGTCCTCGCGGTGGACGATGTAGACGTCGAGCCAGTCCGTCCCCAGTCGCTTCAGGCTCTGGTCGAGTGACCAGTGGATATGGCGGCGACTGAGGCCGCCGCGCGTCAGCGCCTCGCCGGCACGCATGCCCACCTTGCTGGCCAGGATCACATCGTCGCGGCGCTGTTTGAGGGCCTTACCGAGCATGATTTCCGACTCGCCGCCGGAGTAGACATCGGCGGTATCGAAAAAATTGATGCCGGCCTCCAGCGCGTGCCCCACCATGGCATCGGCTTCCTTGCCGCGCACCTTGGCCATGGCCGCCTGGCGTTCATTTTCCTGGCGAAAGCTCATGCCACCGAAACACAGGCGGGAAACCAGAAGACCCGTATTGCCGAGCAGGGAATACTGCATGGGGATTACCTCGTTGAATGGTGTCTTGCACCGGGAGGGGTGTATTGCACCAGCAGAGCAGGCCGCAGACCATCCTCAATCCCGTGATAATTCATGTTCTCGGCAACGTTAGCCGGTGCCCGGCTCGCTGTAAACCACACCACCGGCAACCGCCATATCGACACAGGACCGATCACCGTGGAAACTGCGCACACCTACTGTTTTCGGAGTGAACCATGATCAACATCGACCTGAGCGGCCGGGTGGCCGTGGTCACCGGCGGCAGCCGGGGGCTGGGCCGCGCCATCGTGCGTGGACTGGCACAGGCCGGCGCCAGTGTGGCCATCGCCAGCCGCAAGCTGGACAGCTGCGAGGCGCTCGCCGAGGAAATCATCGTCGCCGGCGGCCAGGCCTCGGCCCACGCCTTCGACGCCAGCAGCTGGGCCGATTGCGACCGCCTGTTTGCCGAGGTCAACGAACGCTGGGGAGGCGCGAGTATCCTGGTCAACAACGCCGGCAAATCCCCTGTGGCCCCCTGCTCCGTCGAGACGGACCAGGCCCTGTTCGACCTGATCATCAACGTCAACCTGCGCTCGGCCTTCCGCCTGTCGGCCCTGTTCGGCGCCCACATGGCCGAGCGCGACGGCGGCAGCATCATCAACATCTCCTCCAGCGGCGCGCGCCGACCCAACCCCGGCTTTGCCCCCTACGCCGCGGCAAAAATGGGCCTCAACGTACTCACCGAAACCTTCGCCCAGGAATACGGCCCCAGGGTGCGGGTCAACACCGTGATGCCGGGCCCCTTTCACACCGATGGCACCAAGGCCTGGTCACGATCCGAGGGCTTCACCCGTCACGCCCGCGAACACCTGCCACTGGGCCGCGGCGGCGAACCGCCGGAGATCGTCGGCGCGGTCACCTTCCTCGCCAGCGACCTCGCCTCCTTCACCACCGGCGCCTGCCTGACCGTGGATGGCGGGCACAGCGTGGCCCACGGAGGAGGGTAAAAGGCTCAGACGAGGAATTGTTGATGCAGGACATTGACGGAATATCGACCATCGACCATTGTTAATTGCGGTCGCCTTGATTCCCAACGGGGGCGACTGCAAAAACCGCTAAAAACCCTTATTGATTGTGTTTATTTCTTATAAAAACGAGGATAAAGAAGATGACACACAAAATGCACCGGGGATCTACCGGCAAGCACGCTTTGCGCCAGTCCATTTTGATGACCGCGTCGGCACTCGGCCTTGGGCTGGCCCTGCCGGCAGCGCCCACCCTCGCCCAGTCCGGCGGCTCCCAGCTGATGCTGGAAGAGATCGTGGTAACCGCAAGGCGACGGGAAGAGAGCCTCCAGGACGTTCCCATATCCATGACGGTCATGAACCAGCAGCAGCTCGACGCCCGCAACGTTTTCAACAGCGCTGATATTGCCATCTATACCCCATCGCTCTCTGCCAACAACCGGTGGGGGGCCGACCAACCGTCCTTCGCCATTCGCGGCTTCACCCAGGAGCTGCGCACCACGGCCTCGGTCGGCTTCTATTTTGCCGAAGTGGTGGCCCCCCGGGGTGGCGGCTCCATCACCGCCGGCGACGGCGGCGGGCCGGGCACCATGTTCGACCTGGAAAACGTCCAGGTGCTCAAGGGTCCCCAGGGCACGCTGTTCGGGCGCAACACCACCGGCGGTGCCATCATGCTGACACCACGCAAGCCCACCGATGTGTTCGAGGGTTATGTGGAGGGCTCGCTGGGCAACTACGACATGCGACGCGTGCAGGCGGTGGTGAACACCCCCATCAATGACAGCCTACGGCTGCGGCTGGGCGTTGATACCCAGGAGCGGGACGGCACCCTGCGCAACCGTTCCGGGGTTGGACCCGACCGTCTGTCCGACGTGGACTACATCTCGCTGCGTGCCAGCCTGGTGTGGGACATTACCGACAACCTCGAGAACTACACCATTTTCACCTATCAGGACTCGGACAACACCGGCAGCGTCAATGCCTACTTTATCTGTAACCCGGCACCCGGTGGACTC
>JBJHDJ010000425.1:0-2657 GCA_050486485.1 Porticoccaceae bacterium | reverse complement strand
GCCAAGGAGCTGCCGGAGGATCTGATGCTCGGCGCCGTGCTCTACGGTCACCAGGAAATGCAGGCCGCCATCGCCGTGATCGACGAACTGGCCCGGGAAGTGGGCAAGCCCCGCTGGCAGTGGCAGGCCCCCCTGGAAAATGTCGAGCTGGCCAATGCGCTCCAGTCCCTGGTGGGGCAGCGGGTCGAGGAAGCCTACAGCACGACCGACAAGCAGCAGCGGGTCGCCGCTCTCGACGCGGCGCGTTCCGATGCCATTGCCGCCCTGGCCAACGAGGAAGCGGGCGTCAGCCCCGACGAGGTGAAGGGCGCTTTCAAAAAGCTGGAGAAGAAAATCGTGCGCGGGCGTATCATCCGCGGCGAGCCCCGCATCGATGGCCGCGACGGCAAGACCGTGCGTTCCATCAGTGTCCAGGTAGGTGTGCTGCCCAAGGTGCACGGCACCGCCCTGTTTACCCGTGGCGAGACCCAGGCCCTGGTGACCGCCACCCTCGGTTCCCTGCGGGACGCCCAGATCATCGACGCCCTGGAAGGGGAGCGCAAGGACCCCTTCATGCTGCACTACAACTTTCCGCCCTACTCGGTGGGCGAGTGTGGCCGTGTCGGCTTTACCGGTCGTCGCGAGGTGGGCCACGGCCGCCTGGCCCGCCGTGGCATCGCCGCGGTGCTGCCCAGCCTGGACAACTTCCCCTACACCCTGCGGGTGGTGTCCGAGGTGACCGAATCCAACGGTTCCAGCTCCATGGCCACGGTGTGCGGCACCAGCCTGGCGCTGATGGATGCCGGCGTACCCCTCAAGGCGCCGGTTGCCGGTATCGCCATGGGTCTGGTGAAGGATGCCGAGGGCTACGCGGTGCTCACCGATATCCTTGGCGACGAGGATCATCTCGGCGACATGGATTTCAAGGTGGCCGGCACCGCCCAGGGCGTCACCGCCCTGCAGATGGATATCAAGATCGAAGGCATCACCGAGGAGATCATGGAGACCGCCCTCAACCAGGCCATGCATGCCCGTTTGCATATCCTGGGGGAGATGAACAAGGTGATTTCCGAGGGTCGTCCCCAGGTGTCCGACAGCGCGCCGCGCTATCACACCATGAAGATCGACACCGACAAGATCCGCGATGTCATCGGCAAGGGCGGCGCCACCATCCGCGCCCTCACCGAGGAGACCGGCGCCACCATCGATATCGAGGACGACGGCACCATCCGCATCTACAGTGACAATGCCGACGGCCTCCGGGCGGCGGTGGAGCGCATCGAGGGCATCACCGCCGAGGCGGAGATCGGCCGCATCTACGACGGCGTGGTGGCGCGGGTGGTGGATTTTGGTGCCTTCGTCACCTTCCTGCCCGGCACCGATGGCCTGGTGCATATCTCCCAGATCGCCGACGAGCGGGTCAACAGCGTCAGCGACTACCTCAAGGAAGGCCAGTCAGTGCGGGTCAAGGTGCTGGATGTGGACAACCGCGGCCGTATCAAGCTGTCCATCAAGGAAGCCCTGGCCGAGGAAGGCAACGTCCCCGCCGGCACCGAGGAGGAAACCAGCCTCTGAGGCAATGGCGGTTCGCAACAAAAAAGCCGGCCCTCGAGGGCCGGCTTTTTTGTGGGCGATGGGTTATGCCGCGATTACTCCTGTTGATTGCCGGATTGTCCTATTCCTTCTTCCATGCCGCGCAGAAACTCGCCGACGCGACGGCCAGCTTCATCCGGGGGCAAGTTGTGCAGTTCTTCAAATTGCGATGTCCACTGGGCGGATATATTGCGTGCCGCGTACTCGCTGCTGACATTGGAGAGAATCATCAGCGCGCCGAGGATGCCGAACACAATGGTGGCGATCTTGCGGTCGCGACCGTGGACCGCCACGCTGGCCTCGATGATCAGCCAGGTGGCCCAGGCGATGCCGACGATGGCGCCGATATAGGGAAGGATGGCAACCAGCGCCATGACCGGATACACGGCGGTGGTGGCCGCCAGGCAGCGGAAGGCGGTTTCGTAATTCTCGGCCGAACCCATCAGTTTCCAGATCACGAACAGGATGGCGCCGCCGATAAAGGCACCGATCACCGCGAAGATGGGCATGATGATGATGGAGGCGAGGCCGGCGGCCATCACCCCGGCCAGTCCGGCGCCGAACAGGGACAGGATGGCGGAGATGATGCCCATGGCCGCGCCCATGACAGCGACGAAAATCACCGGCTCGCTGTAGCCGCCGGTCTTGGCCATGGATTGATAGTAGCCCACCGGATTGGTGAGCACGGTTTTGGCGTCGGCGATGACCTTGTTGATATCGAATTGATTGGTTTCGCTCATGGCTGGGATCCTTTTGTTGGGGCTTTTGTGTGTAGTGCGTGGTTCCGTGGTCGCGGGCACGACCACGGCGCGGGCCAGCTATCCAAGCATACACCCTGGTGGGGCTGCATGGCCGAGGAGCCCTCCCCTTGGGATAGGCCCTTCTCCAAGGATAGTACTTTCAGGTTTCAGTTAGTACCTTGTCGCGGGCCGGAGGCGTCCGCTCCGATGGGTCTGGCGAAGCTGCCAGTTGTGGTTCGCTGTTGAGAATGGTCAGAAAACCGTCCAAATGTCGCACCGCTTCCTGGCCAAGGGGGGTGAGGTAGCCGCCGTCCCGCTGGGTCACGAGGCCCTTGTGGTACAGGC
>JBJHDJ010000424.1:0-2674 GCA_050486485.1 Porticoccaceae bacterium | reverse complement strand
ACAGGTCCTGTACTCCGCGTTGATGGTCACATAGTCGTGGGACAGGTCGCTGGTCCACAGGGTTTCGCTGGCGTGGCCGCGACCGAGCTGGACGCGGATGGTGATGTCCTCCCGCTTCATCACCGCCTGGCCCGCTTCCTCGGTGTAGGTGGCGGCGCGGGCGCCCCGCTCGGCGATCAGCACATCCCCCAGCCAGACGGAAACACCCGACACATCGAGGTCGACAAGGCCAGCGCGACCGATGGCGGCGAGGATGCGGCCCCAGTTGGGGTCGGAGGCGAACAGGGCGGTTTTCACCAGGGGGGATTCCGCCACCGCGTAGCCCACCGCCAGGCATTCGTCGCTGCTGGCGCCGCCGTCCACCTGGAGGGTGACGAATTTGCTGGCGCCCTCCCCGTCCCGCACGATGGCTTGGGCCAGTTCCCGGCACAGGCTATCCAGTGCCCGCTGGAAGTGCTCGCGGTTATGGGGGCCGATGGCAATTCCGCTGGCGCCGGTGGCCACCAGGGTAACGGCATCGTTGGTGGAGGTATCGCCATCGATGGTGATGCGGTTGAAGGAGCGGTCCACGGCGACCTTGAGCATCTCGTTCAGCAACGGGGCATCGACCTGGGCATCGGTGGCCACATAACCCAGCATGGTGGCCATGTTGGGCTTGATCATGCCGGCACCCTTGGATATGCCGGTGAGGGTGATGGGAACGCCATCTATATCCACCCGCAGACTGGCGCCCTTGGGGCGGGTGTCGGTGGTCATGATGCCGAGGCCGGCGTCTTCCCAGCCATGCTCATCGAGGGCATCCAGGGCGGCGGGCAGGGCAGCGACGATTTTGTCCACCGGCAGCGGCTCGCCGATCACGCCGGTTGAATAGGGCAGCACGGCGCGGGGATCGCAACCGGCAAGTTCCGCCAGGGCGGCGCATACCCGCCGGGCATCCGCCAGGCCCTGATCGCCGGTGCCGGCGTTGGCGTTGCCGGTGTTGGTGACCAGACAGCTCGCGGAGCCCGCCGCCAGATGCTCCCTGGCAACTTGCACGGGCGCCGCGCAAAAGGCGTTTTGGGTAAAACAGGCGGCAACGCTGGCGCTGGCGTCAAAGGCCATCACCACCAGATCCCTGCGGCCCGGCTTCTTGATACCCGCCGAGGCGGTGCCGAGGCGGAAGCCGGGGACAGGGTACATGGTGGGAAAGGTGGGCGGGCCTACGGGCATTGACTGATCCTGCGTGGATGGTTGAGTTATGGGGGATGGGCGGATGGCCATGTACCTCCATGCATCGAGAGTGGCGCTTAAATTGAGAGAGGCGCGTATTTTGATGCAATTGAAATTGAAGTTAAAGCCGCGTGCGGGCGGGAACCTAAAGCCCGAGTCCGATGGGACGACAGCAGGTAGGTGTGCCTCCCTTGTGGGGAACAGTCAGGCGATTAAGGAGCCAAGCGACGGTACAGGGCCACGCCTGATGTCTCGGAGCCCGAGCCAGAATGGGTGTTTCGGCGCGGGCTCCCCCCTCCCGCGAGCCGGAGAGGGCCGGAGTGGGAGCGATTGCGCGAGCTATCGAGCGGCTCCACCGCTTGCCCCTCGTCCTGGCCTTCTCCCCACGGGGGAGAAAGAAGGCACATTCCCGGTCTAGTCGCGCCATTCAGCCCATGCCTGATGCCTCGGGCCACAGGCCATGATTAATGACCTTGGTTACGGGCTTTGGTTAGGGGCCTGGGTTACGGGCCTGGGTCGCGAGCTTTGGCTACCGGCTACGCGCTGTTAAACTTTTTAGACCTCGCGTCCAGGAACAGGTCCGGTCATGGCTCACCCCCAACAATTACAATTCGTCAAGTCGATCACCCGATCACTCACGGATGATTTCCGTTCACTGAAAGTCATCGAGATCGGAGCCTACGATGTCAATGGCTCCATTCGCCAATTTTTCCACAATGCCGATTATGTTGGCATCGATCTGATCGACGGGCCTGGGGTTGACCTGGTCTGCGAAGGGGACAAGGTCGACCACGAGGACAACACTTACGATATCGCCATTTCCTGCGAGTGCTTTGAACATAACCCCAATTGGGCAGACACTTTTTTAAACATGCATCGCATGACAAAGGAAGGCGGCGTTGTGTTGTTCACTTGCGCCACCACGGGAAGAGACGAGCACGGCACCACGAGGACATCACCGGAGTCGTCCCCTGGCACACAGGCGTTTCGCTGGGATTATTACCGCAATTTAACCCAGGAGGATTTCGAGGGTTCGATAAAGCTCGCCGAGCTTTTCGAGCATTATTTTTTTCTGGTCAACAAGGCATCCTGCGACCTTTATTTTTTTGGCTACAAAGGCCGTGAAGGTCAGGCCTTTCCCGTGACGGTGGATCGCTTGAAGTTCATCTGCACTGAAGATCAGCGAGAGCTTCAGGGAATGATAACAGCACGGAAAAAACGCGAGAAATTCATTCCCAAGCCGCTGCGAAAATTATTTAGAAGTGTTTATGAAAAGCGTGGCGGGCATTCCCAAAACCCACGATTGATCGAGCAGTTTTAAAGGGCCGGAGTGGCATGGCAGCAGGTTCGGGAGTGATGGGTATCGCTGCGCTCAACCCATCCTACGGGGCAACTCACGGCAGTGGCGACTCGTAGGGTGGGTTAGCCGCAGGCGTAACCCACCAAAGGGATTCAGGTATCGCGG
>JBJHDJ010000423.1:0-2678 GCA_050486485.1 Porticoccaceae bacterium | reverse complement strand
AGTTCCGCCATGGCCTCGCTGGCAAAGCCGGGGGCGCGGATTTCGTCCCCCAGCGCCGTCAACAGGTCGCGCACCCTGGGATTGGCGATGTTCAGGGCGTGTCGCAGGCGGGCATCGGTCCACTCCAGGGATTGTTCGAACCAGTGGTCGACGCTGCTCGGGTCGAACTCGAAGATGATGGACTGTTGCCGGCGACACTCGCTGATGGCGCGGACCCGGTGGTGGGCGGGCAGCAGAAAGACATCGCCGATGGGCTCGAAGCGATCGCTGCGCCAGGCGTCGCTGAAGCAGCCACGGCCCCGAACCGGCTGGGGCAGCAGGGCGAGTTCCAGGTGGTGAAGGGAGGAGCTGCCGATAATGTCTATGGGTTCCTGCCAGACATTGTGGACGATGACGGCATGGCCGAAGGGCAGGGGAAGTTCCCCTTCAACCCGTCTGTGATGCTGCTGTGGCATGGCAGTATCTCCTGGCATGGGTACGGGGCCGGGCGGGACCGACGGTGACCGATCATCGTATGACGGGGTCGGCCAAGTCAAGAAAGCGGGTCCCGCCGCCGGTGGCGACGCGGCGCGGCTCGGGGCGGTCGCGACATTTTTCAGAGGTTCCCTGGAGCTTTGTGGTAGATTTGCGCCCTGTTTCGCCCCCGCTGCGCGGTCGCGGCCGGGGTTTTCCCTTCGCTGTCGAGGTTACATGTCCCAGTTCGCCAACGAGGTGGCCAAGCGCCGCACCTTCGCCATCATTTCCCACCCCGATGCCGGGAAGACCACCATCACCGAGAAGCTGCTGCTGTTTGGACAGTTGATTCAGGTGGCGGGCACCGTCAAGGGTCGCAAAAGCGACCGCCACGCCACGTCCGACTGGATGGCCATGGAGAAGGAGCGGGGCATCTCGGTAACCTCGTCGGTGATGCAGTTCCCCTACCAGGGGCGCACCGTCAACCTGTTGGATACCCCAGGTCACGAAGACTTTTCCGAGGACACCTACCGCACCCTGACCGCCGTGGATTCGGTGCTGATGGTGATCGACGGCGCCAAGGGCGTCGAGGAGCGCACCATCAAGCTGATGGAAGTGTGCCGCCTGCGGGACACGCCCATTTTCAGTTTCATCAACAAGATGGACCGGGATATTCGCGATCCCATCGAGGTGCTCGACGAGATCGAGACGGTGCTCGCCATCAGCGCCGCCCCCATCAACTGGCCGTTGGGGATGGGCAAGCACTTCAAGGGCATCTACAACCTTTACACCGACACCCTCCATGTCTACCGTGCCGGCCAGGGCCACACCCTGCCGGAGGATATCCGCATCCAGGGCCTCGACAGCGATGGCGCGCGGGAACTCCTCGGCCCTGACTACCAGGACACCTGTGACCAGATCGAGCTGGTGCGCGGCGCCACCCATGAGTTCGACCTGGCGGCCTACCTGCGGGGCGAGATGACCCCGGTGTTTTTCGGTACCGCCCTCGGCAACTTCGGAGTGCGCGAGATGCTCGACCACTTCGTGGACTGGGCGCCGCCGCCCCGTTCCCGGGAGACGGAGTCCCGGGTGGTGGAGGCCACGGAAGAGGCGTTCAGCGGTTTCGTGTTCAAGATCCAGGCGAACATGGACCCCAGGCACCGCGACCGCATCGCCTTTTTGCGTATCTGCTCCGGCACCTACCGGCGTGGCATGAAAATGCGCCATGTGCGCATCGGCAAGGAGGTGCGCATCGCCGACGCGGTGACCTTCCTGGCCGGAGAACGGGAACATGTCGACGAAGCCATCGCCGGCGATATCATCGGCCTGCACAACCACGGCACCATCCAGATCGGCGATACCTTCAGCGAGGGCGAGGAGCTCAAATTCACCGGGGTTCCCCATTTCGCCCCGGAGCTGTTCCGCCGCATCCGCATGCGCGACCCTCTCAAGGCCAAGCAACTCCACAAGGGCCTGCAGCAGCTGTCCGAGGAGGGGTCCACCCAGGTGTTTTTCCCCATCAACAGCAATGATGTGGTGGTGGGGGCGGTGGGCCAACTGCAATTTGATGTGGTGGCCTACCGCCTCAAGGACGAGTATGCCGTCGATGCCCTCTACGAGCCGGTCAATGTCCACACCGCCCGTTGGGTGGAGGGCAGTCAGCGGGATCTCGACAAGCTGAAGGACAAGGCCGGGGACAATCTCGCCATCGATGGCGGCGGTCATCTCACCTACCTGGCGCCCACCCGGGTCAACCTCGGCCTCACCGAGGAGCGCCATCCGGATGTGCGCTTCCTGGCCACCCGGGAACATTGAGCATCGGGGCATGCTGGCCGACCTGGACATTCCCGACCACCACCGCGCCCATCGCCCCCGGTGGATTCGGCGCACCGGGGGTTGGCTGCTGGCGCGCCGTGGCTGGCGCATCGTCGGCGATCTGCCCGAGGCCCGCAAGCTGATACTGGCGGTGGGGCCTCACACCTCCAACTGGGATTTTTTCGTGGGGGTGGCCGCCATGCTGGCCCTCGACATGCGCATCCACTGGCTGGGCAAGCACAGCCTGTTCCACTGGCCCCTGGGCCCGGTGCTGGCCGCTCTTGGCGGCATGGCGGTGAACCGCGGCAACCCCGAGGGGGTTGCCGAGCAGATCGGTGTCCGGCTGCGGCAGGCGGATGAAATGATGATCGCCATCACACCCGAAGGCACCCGGGGCAAGGTGTCGCGGC
>JBJHDJ010000422.1:0-2701 GCA_050486485.1 Porticoccaceae bacterium | reverse complement strand
GGCGACCATGTCCTCGCCAATGGCGTCGATGTTCTTGAGGCCAAAGTCATCGACGATGAAACAGTTGAGGAAGTGGCGCTTGAACACATCGCTGGGCTTCATGTCCTGGAAGCGGGAGTGGGTCCAGACCTTGTGGCGGGAGTTGGAGAAGTCGAAGCGCTCCAGGAAATAGGGCACCCAGCCGATGCTGCCTTCCGACAGGGCGATGCGCATGTTTGGATAGTCCTGTAGCGCCTTGAGCTGCACCCAGTCGGCGGCGCCGATGGCGATGGACATGGGCATGGTGGCGATCCAGCCCTCGATGGGGGTTTCCATGGAGGCGTGGGGCTGGGGGTTGCCGGTGCCGATATGGAGACAGATGGTCATGTCGTGGTCGTTGATGGCCTTCCAGAACGGCAGCCAGTAGTCGTTGTGGATGCTCGGCAGGCCCACGGCGGTGGGGTTTTCGGTGACCGACACCGCCACGCAGCCTTTCTTGGCGATGCGGGCGATTTCCGCCGCCGTGGCGTCCATGTCCCAGGTGGGCAGGATGGCGCAAGGAATGAAGCGACCGGGATAGGCCGCGCACCAGTCGTCGATCTGCCAGTCGTTGTAGGCCTGTACATGGGCCAGGGCGTGGGCCTTGTCGGGAGCGCTGTGGAACACCCGGGCGTTGAAGCCGATGGAGTTGCCGAAATTCAGCGACGCGGCGATGCCGTTGACATCCATGTCGTCGATGCGGGCGTGGACATCGTAGCAGCCCTTGCGCAGTTGCTCGATGCTGTTGGGCTCCATGCCGTACTCCTCGAAGGGACGTCCGACGACGGCGTTGAGGCCCACCGACGGATAGCTCTTGCCCATGTAGGACCAGAAATTCGTGCCCTCGGCGTCGGTGAGAAAGCGCGGCATGGTTTCCCGGGCCGCGCCGGTGGTGTGCTTTTCCCACAGGTCCGGGGGTTCGCAGATGTGGTCATCGACGCTGATGATCACCATATCGTTCATGGAAGTTGCCATGGTGTTTATCCTCTGTTTATCCGTGGTCTGGTTCGAATTTGTGGGCTGGCGGCCCAGGCGGTTTCAGTTCAGCTTGGACAACACTTCCGCCGCCAGGTGCCGGGCGTTGTCACACCACTCGTCGCGGGTACGCCCCTGAATATGGAGGGCGACGCAACTGATGCCCAGCTCCGAGTACCTGCCTATAGTGTCCACCATTTCCTGGGGAGTCAATTTCTGCCCGGGAGCGGCGATGCTGCCCAGCACCAGTTTGGGGGGATCCTCACGGCCGATCTTCTCGCAGTGCTCGCGCAGATACTGGATACCCCTCACCAGATCCTCTTCCCCCTCCATGGCGCTGGTGCGGGCGGTATTGGAAAGCGCCCCCGCGGTGAAGAAGGGGTACCAGCCGTCCCCCAGTTCGGCGGCGCGGCGAATGGCCCTCGGAGAGTTACCCCCCACCAGTAGCGGCGGGTGCGGCCTTTGCACGGCGCCGGGCAGAATCCGGTTGCCCCTGGCCTGGTAGCCACTCCCCTCGAAGGTGAACTCCTCCTCGCTCAGGGCCGCCTTGAGGGCCCGCAGGTACTCGTCCATCAGTTCGTTGCGCTGGTCAAAGTCCACCCCCAGGGCGCGGTACTCCCCCTTCAGGTAGCCGGCCCCCAGTCCCAGGCTGAGGCGCCCGCCGGAGAAGCGGTCGAGGCTGGCCACCGAGCGGGCGGTGATGAAGGGGTTGCGGTAGGGCAGCACCAGGATGCCGGTTTGCAGCTTGAAGGTGCGGGTCGCGGCGGCGACGAAGGCGAGCATCACGAACGGATCCTGGGCGTGATGCCCGCCGGCATCGAGCCAGCGCCCGGTGGGACAGGGGTGATCGGTGACATTGCCGCCGCTAAAGCCCAGCCCCTCGAGGAGTTGGGCAATTTCCGTGACCGCTTCCGGGGTCAGGAATTCCTCGGCGTTGGCCAGGTTGTCGAAGGGCAGGGTGACATTGATTTCCATGGTCGGTTTCCTGTGGTGAAAGGTATGCGGCGAATCCCTCAGGACTCCCCGGTGAGGGTCCACTGGCCGGCGCGATTGCGTATCCAGCCGGAGGACGCCCAGCTGCCGCCGTCGACGGGGATCACGGCACCGGTGATATAGCGGCTCATGGCGGAGGCGAGAAACACCGCGACACTGCCGCACTCGCTGTCGATACCGGCCCGCCCCAGGGGAATGCGTCTTGCGGTGGCGTCCTGCTGGGCGGCGCTGGGCTTGACCCAGGTGTCCGGATCCACGGGACCCTTGATATTGCCACTCAATCCTGGGGTCACGGTATAGTCTGGCGCGATGGCATTGACCCGGATGCCGTGCTCGGCGAATTCCAGGGCCACGGTGCGGGTAAAATTGAGCATGCCCGCCTTGCAGGCGGCGTAGACGGCGTAGTTGGGGGCCGCCCGGGAGGCTTCGATGCTGGCCACATTGATCACCGCGCCGCCCCGTCCACCTTGGATGATCAGCGGCACCGCGGCCGAGGTGGCCGCCAGCATGCTCACCAGGTTGAGATCGATATGGCGCCGCCAGGAACGCTCCGACTGCTCCAGAAAAGGCTTCGGGCCGACACCCCCGGCGTTGTTCACCAGAATGTCGACGCGGCCGAATTCCGCCGCCGCCCTGTCCACCATGGCGCGCACCTGATCGCTGTCGCTGACATCCGTGGGCGCCTCGAGGGCGCGGCGCCCCAGCTCCCTGACCC
>JBJHDJ010000421.1:0-2704 GCA_050486485.1 Porticoccaceae bacterium | reverse complement strand
TGCGCCATGGTGGTGGCGGTGCCGTGGCCCTGGGAGTGGGTGCTGAGGGTGGCGGTGACCTGGCCGGTGGGGTCGATGCGCAACTGGGCCAGCTCCCCGGTCATCACCGGCATGCTGCCGGCGGACCCGGTGGGCTCGATGTAGGTGGCGATGCCCAGCCCCAGGTAGCGGCCCTCGCGGCGGGCGGCCTCCTGTTGCTGGCGGAAGGCCGCCACATCGAAGTAGTCGAGCAGTTTCTCCAGGCACTCGGCGGGTGTGATGTCCTCGATGGGGATGCCCATGCAGGAGGTGGTGGGCTGATCCTTGAGGGTCACCAGGTTGCGGCGGCGGATCTCTATGGGGTCGAGTCCCAGGCGCCGCGCCGCCACATCCAGCAGAGTTTCGCGGATCAGCGACTCCATGGCCCAGGGGCCGCGGTAGGCGGCCAGGCCCACGGTGTTGCTGTACCAGCCGCGGGTCAGGAAGCCGTACACCGGCATCTTGTAGGCCGCCCAGATGAACATGTGCACGGCGATGTTGTTGTCCGGCAACTGGGGGCAGGCGCCGATGTTGCAGCTGTAGTCGCCGTGGGAGGCCAGCAGGCGGCCGTCGTTGTCGAACGCCACCTGCAACACCATCTCCGCCTCCCGGGCCTGGTTGGCGGCGATCAGGTTTTCGTAGCGGTCCTCGATCCATTTCAGCGGGCGGCGGAACAGCAGGGCGGCGAGGATCACGGAGACCTCTTCCTTCCACGGGTGGTTCTTGAGGCCGAAGGCCCCGCCCACATCCTTGGCGATCACCCGCACCGCGGTCTGGGGCATGCCCAGGGCGAGGGCGACCCAGCGCGCCACCATATGGGGGCTCTGGCAGGTGATGTAGAGGGTCAGCTCCTCGCTGCCATCGGGCACCGCCAGCACCCCGCGGGTTTCCATGGGGGACTGGACGACGCGCTGGTGCACCACCCGGTGGGTGATGCGGTGCGGCGCTTCGGCGAGGAGCTTTTCGAGATCCTCGTCGATGTCATCATCGCCCATCTGGGCGGCGATGTTGTCTTCCGTGCCGGGGTGCACCGGCGGGCCGCGCCGCGCGTCATCGATGGTGATGACCGGATCTTCCTCGCCGTATTCCACTTCCACCAGGGAGGCGGCGTCCTCGGCGATGCGGCGGTTGTCGGCGATCACCAGGGCCACCGGCTCCCCCACATAGGCCACCCGGTCACCGGCCAGGGGGGTCATTTCCACCTGGGGCGGGAGCAGGAAAAAACTCAGCAGGTTGACATTGAAGGGGGCCAGATCCGCCTGGGTGTAGATGGCATGCACCCCGGGAATATCCCGCGCCGTCGCGGTATCGATGGAGAGAATCCTGCCGCGCGCGATGGGGCTGCGGGCAAAGGCCACATGGAGCATGCCGGGCACGGCGATATCGTCGACGAACTGGCCGCGCCCGGTGAGCAGTCGGGGGTCTTCCTTGCGGCGTACCCGCTGGCCGATATAGCGGCCGGTGCCGAGGCCGATTCCGGGTGCGTTCATGAGGATTCTCCCGTGTCGGCGCTGGCCAGCCTGCGGGCGGCGCGGCGGATGCCCTGGTAGCCGGTGCAGCGGCAGATATGGCCCGACAGGGCCCCCAGCAACTGCTCCTCGCTGGCCTTGTTGCCCTCGGTGGTGAGGGCCGCCAGGGTCATCACCACCCCGGGGGTGCAAAAGCCGCACTGCAGGGCGTGTTCCTCCGCCAAGGTCTGTTGCACCGGGTGCAGGGTGCCGTCCGGGGCGGCGAGGCCCTCCACGGTGGCGACTTTCGCGCCGTCCGCCTGCACCGCCAGCATCAGGCAGCCGCGCACCGCCTTGCCGTCGACGATCACCGTGCAGGCGCCACACACACCGTGCTCGCAGCCCAGGTGCACGCCGGTGTAGCCGGCGTCGTCCCGCAGGAAATCCGACAGGGACACCCTGGCCTCGACATCGCCGGCGTGGCGGCGACCGTTGACGGTCATTTCGATGGAATGCTTGCTCATGCGGCTACCCCCAGGTTGAGCGCCTCCCGCAGGGCGCGGGCGAAAAGGCGCCTACCGACGGTGCGGCGGTATTCGGCGCTGGCGTGCTGGTCGTCGAAAGGTGAAGTGTCGGCGACGGCGGCGTCGGCCACCGCCAGCGGGTCGAGGCTGTCGAGGGTCTGGCCGATCAGCAGTTTCTCGGCGCTGGTCGCGCGAATGGGGGTTGGCCCCATGCCGAACCAGGCGGTGCCGGCGCGGCTGATCCTGCCGCCCTCCAGGGCCAGGGCGCCCACCATGCCCACCAGGGCGAAATCCCCGGGCCGCTGGGCCAGCTCGCGGAACAGAACCACATGACCGTCGGGCCAGTCGGGAAAGGTGATGCCGGTGACCAGTTCGTCCGCTTCCAGGGCGTTCATGTAGGGCCCAAGGTAGAAATCCCTGGCGGCTATCTCCCTGGCGCCCCGTGCGGATCGCACCTCGATGCTGGCGTCGAGGGCCACCGCCGTGGCGGGCAGCTCCGCCGCCGGTTCACCGAGGGCGATGGAGCCACCGATGGTGCCGCGGTTGCGGGTCTGGTGGTGCCCGACATGGCGCACCGCCTGCACCAGCGCCGGCAGGTGGCGGGCCAGCAACGGGTTCTCCAGCGCCTCGCACTGCCGCGTCATGGCGCCGACGCGGGTGCTGGCGCCGGCGCGGGAAACCCCTTGCAGTTCGGCCACCTTGTTGAGGTCCACC
>JBJHDJ010000420.1:0-2707 GCA_050486485.1 Porticoccaceae bacterium | reverse complement strand
AGCAGCACCTTGGCCCAACCGTTGAGGGTGAGGGTGCGGGCGCGCTCCTCGCCCCCGCGGTTGTTGATAAAGACGATCTTCATGGTCCTCCCGAATCTAGCCGTCGGCGCCGCACGGGCGCGGACCCATTGGCCCTGTCTGTCCTGCCTGTTCCATGTTTTGCAGGATTCGGGCCAGGGGGCGGGAGGGGTTGTCAAAACTTGGCATCGTCAGGCGGGCTGCAGGTAGGCGATGGGCGCGGAAGCACTGTCGTCCTCGAAGGACACCATTTCCCAGGCGTCCTCCTCGGCCAGCAGCTTGCGCAACAGGGCATTGTTGAGGGCGTGGCCGGACTTCACCGCCTGATACTCGCCGATCAGGCTGTGACCCAGCAGGTACAGGTCGCCAATGGCGTCGAGGATCTTGTGCTTGACGAACTCGTCCCGGTAGCGCAAGCCGTCCTCGTTGAGCACCTGGTCGCGGTCCACGACGATGGCGTTGTCGAGACTGCCGCCGCGCACCAGACCCTTGGAGCGCAGGTATTCGATTTCGTGCATGAAGCCGAAGGTGCGGGCGCGACTCACCTCCTTGACGAAGGAGCTGCTGGAGAAGTCCACGCAGGCGGTGAGGGGCTCGCTTTTGAACACCGGGTGGTTGAATTCGATGGTGAAGGAGATCTTGAACCCCTCATAGGGGCGGAATCCGGCCACCTTGTCCCCGTCGCGCACCTCCACCGGGCGCTTGATGCGGATGAACTTCTTGGGGGCGTCCAGTTCGGCGATGCCGGCGGCCTGTATGAGGAACACGAAGGGCCCGGAGCTGCCGTCCATGATCGGCACCTCGGGGGCGGTCAGCTCGACGATGGCGTTGTCGATGCCGAGACCGGCCATGGCGGACAGCAAGTGTTCGATGGTGGAGACCCGCACCTGGCCGTCCGTCAGGGTGGTGGACAGGGTGGTGTCGCCGACGGCATGGGCGTCGGCGGGGAGGTCCACCGGCGGATTGAGATCGGTGCGGCGAAACACGATGCCGCTGTCCGCGGCAGCGGGCCTCAGGGTGAGGTACACCTTTTCGCCGGTGTGCAAGCCAACACCGGTGGCGCGGATGGTATTTTTCAGCGTGCGCTGCTTGATCACTGTGCCTGCTGGAACCGGGGGTTCGGAGTAAAAAGGAGGCGAATCTTAGCAGAGATGCCGGAACGGCTCCACCCGGCGGTGACCGGGGGCGACCGAGTGAGGACAGAAGGCTCCGGCCCCTGGGGGAAAACACAGGCAGCCAAGCCCCGCGCCGCGGAGGGGGGTCGCGGCGCGGGCTGGCCAGAGGTTGCGAAGCGGCGCTCAGTCCGCCTGGCGGCGCAGGAAGGCCGGGATGTCCAGGTAATCCATGTCGCCGTCATCCTGGGGCTGCTGGTGCTCCATCTTGCGCGCCGCGGACCCTTCGTTGAGGCTCATCTGGGGAGCGCCGCGCCGCTGCACGGCGGGGCGCGCCAGGTGCCGGTAATCCGGTTCGCCGCGCATGCCGCGACCGACGGTCTCGGTCACCACCGGCACCGGCTTGGCGAACTCGCCCTGGTCGCCGAGGCCGGTGGCCACCACGGTCACCCGCAGTTCATCCCCCAGGTCCTGGTCGATGGCGGTGCCCACCACCACGGTGGCGTGCTCGGAGGCGAACTCCTCGACGATTTCCCCCACATCCTGGAACTCGCCCAGTGTCAGGTCGGGGCCGGCGGTGATGTTGACGAGGATGCCGCGGGCGCCCTGCAGGTTGATGTCGTCCAGCAGCGGGCTGTGCACGGCGGCCTCGGCGGCGACGCGGGCGCGCCCTTCGCCGGTGGCGACACCGCTGCCCATCATCGCCATGCCCATTTCGCTCATCACCGTGCGCACATCGGCGAAGTCGACATTGATCATGCCGGGGCGGATGATGAGGTCGGCGATGCCCTGCACGGCGCCGAGCAACACATCGTTGGCGGCCTTGAAGGCGTCCAGCAGGCTCATGTTCTTACCCAGCACCGCCAGCAGTTTTTCATTGGGGATGGTGATCAGGGAGTCGACATTGTCCTTCAACTGGCGAATGCCCTCCTCGGCGATGGCCATGCGCTTCTTGCCCTCGAAGGAAAACGGCCGGGTGACCACCGCCACGGTGAGGATGCCCAACTCGCGGGCGACATCGGCGACGATGGGCGCCGCGCCGGTGCCGGTGCCGCCCCCCATGCCGGCGGTGACGAACACCATGTCGGCGCCCTGCAGCACATCGGCGATGCGGTCGCGGTCCTCCAGGGCCGACTGGCGACCGATATCCGGGTTGGCGCCGGCGCCCAGCCCCTTGGTGACGCCGTTGCCCAGTTGCAGCAGGGTGGCGCCGTGCAGGCTTTTCAGGGCCTGGGCGTCGGTATTGGCGCAGATGAATTCCACGCCCTGTACCTGACTCGAGATCATGTGCCTGACGGCATTGCCACCGCCGCCTCCGACACCGATCACCTTGATTTCCGCGCATTCGGGAATGCTGTCCACGATCTCAAACATTGTGATTACCCCTCGGTTGATTGACTACAAAAAAACGATTCCCTGTTGCCTTTCCCATCCAGGACGACCCCCGCGGGCGCCGTCACAGATTCCCCTGGAACAGGCCCTTGAGCCTGGCCAGCATGTTTTCCACTACCCCACTTTTCTCCTTGCGCCGCTGGTGCTGGCGACCGCCCTCGCGGTGCTGCTGCAACCCGTAGTGC
>JBJHDJ010000419.1:0-2717 GCA_050486485.1 Porticoccaceae bacterium | reverse complement strand
GACACTGATAAAGCCACAAGGGTTATCAAGCTGGTCAGCAGGGATCGTGCGATGGCGGCTGTCATGGACTTTCCTCCTCTACGGGTTGTGGATAGACGGGCGTACGGGAATATCCTTCGGCAAGTATAGGAAAAAATCGGTAGTGTCTCAGTTTGAAACTCCCCCGTAGGGGCGTGGGGATGTGGTGTCGGTATTGGGGGTACGCCGTCCGAGCAACCGGAATCGGGCGCGGCAGGGAACCTCAGTGACACCGGACTTCAATACAGATCTTGCCCACATGCCCCCCTGCCTGCAGGTGGCGAAAGGCATCCGCCAGCCGCTCCAGGTCAAAGGTGCTGTCCACCACCGGCCTGATGCCATGGGCTTCAATGGCCCGCACCATATCCATCTGATCGCGCCGGCTGCCCACCGTCACCGCCTGCAGGCAGAGGCGCTTGGCCTGAACGATGGCGAACGGCATGGTATCGATATCGAAGCCGCCCACGGCTCCGATGATGGCGATATGGCCGCCGGTGCGGGCGGCGGTAAAGGATTGCCCCAAGGTGTTTGGCCCACCCACTTCGACGACATGGTCGACCCCCAGCCCACCGGTCAGTTCGCGGGCCACCTCGCCCCATTTTTCCTCTTCCCGGTAGTTGATGACATGATCGGCCCCCAGGGCCTTGAGGCGCGCCAGCTTTTCCGAGCTTGAGGAAGTGGCAATCACCCTGGCGCCGGCCGCCTTGGCGAACTGCAGGGCGAACAGCGACACGCCTCCCGTGCCCTGCACCAGCACCGTATCCCCCGGCCTCACCCTGCCATCGGTGATCAGCGCCCGCCAGGCGGTGACCCCGGCGCAGGTGAGGGTCGCGCTTTCCGTTGCAGAAAGCCCCCGGGGAGCTCGGGTGAAATGGCTGGCGGGACGGGTGGCCTCCTGGCAGGCAAAACCGTGGGCTGGACCCCCAGGGCTGTTGTCGAGCTGGGATTTCTCCATATGGCCATCCAACCATTTGGGGTGGAAGGTGCTCACCACCGCGTCCCCGGGCTGGAATTCCGTGACGCCTTCGCCTATCTCCAACACCTCGCCGGCGCCGTCGGACAGGGGAATCAGTCCGTCCGCCACCGGGAAGAAGCCCTTGACCACCAGACCATCCCGAAAGTTGAGGGACGCCGCCCGCACCCGCACGCGGATTTCACCGGGGCCAGGGGATAGGGAGGGCGCCTCCTCCAGGCGCAGATTGTCGAGACCGGCGGGTTGCCTGAGTCGCATGGCTTTCATGATTGCTATATCTCCTGCCAATGAAAGGAATCGTCTACCCGGATCTCAACGGCACTGAAAATGCCCGCCAGACACCGGAGTCCCTCACCATACAACAAGTACGAGTGACACTGCACAGTCCGGTATTCCGCGATGCCCGGGATGATCACACCGGCGCGGGCCAATACTGTGCACTTGCACAGCTTGTTTGGCTGGTCAGCACCTGCTAGGCTCAATGGCGTTCGGATTCCCCCGCTGACGAGCCACCTGGGCAGAGAAAAAGTCAAAGCAGTCTGCCCCGCCTGGGGCCAGTCACGGGGTCATTGCAACGGCATGCTGCGAATCACCGGACTCATCCAACCTGTCGAGACCCGCGGGAGAGACCGCCATGACTTCTGTCCACGACCTGTCGCTGACGGAGATACCCGTCCACGACCCCGGTTTCGCCACCAACCCTCTGCCCTATTTCCACAGGGCCAGGGACCGGCATCCCTGGCTGGCGAAAAGCGATGTGGGTTACCTGGTGTTCGAGTACCAGGCGATCGCCGACCTGTACTTCATGGACGACAAGCTCCACTTCCCCTCCGGCAATATCGTCGACTTCATGGGCGCCCGGGGCTCCCCCTGGGGAACCTTTACCGAGGAGTTGATGATCAACAAGCAGGGGGAGGAACACAGCCGTCTGCGGGGCACCGTGGCCCACGCCTTCACTCCGGCCAGCATCAACCGCCTGCGGGGCTTGATGCGCGACACGGTGGCGCGCCTGCTGGACGAATGGGCGCCCAAGGGGGCGTTCGATTTCGCCGAGTTCGCGGCCAATTTCCCCATCCAGATAATGTGCAAGATCATCGGCGCCGAGCCGGAAGTGGTGCCCGCCATCCGCGAATACCTGGAGATCCAGGGCCTCAGCTTCAGCATGGATCCCGCCCGGTTGCCGGACTCGGACCGCGCCATCCTCAAGCTGTTCGAGTTCGTCGACGACCTGATCGCCGCCCGCCTCGAGCAGGGGGGTGGCGGCAACGACCTGCTGGATCAGTTGATCGCCGCCAACACCAGCGGCGCCCTCAGCGACTACGAATTGCGCAACCTGTTGATCTTCCTGTTCGCCGCCGGCTACGACACCTCCAAGAACATGCTCACCCTGATCATGCACGCCATGCTGACCCGGCCCGAGCAGTGGCGGCGCTGCGGCGAGGACGCGGCCTTCTGCACCCGGGTGGTGGAGGAGGCACTGCGCTTTCACAGCGTGTCCAATGTGCCGCGCATCGTGGTGCGGGACTTCACCTATCGCGGCGTGCACTTTCCGGCGGGCACGGCGCTGCAATTCGTATTGACCCTGTCGGGCCGCGACTCCGGGGCCTTCGACGACCCGGATGTGTTCGACCCGGACAAGACCCGGTCGCGCCGCCAACTGGCGTTTGGCCGCGGCGCCCATATCTGTCTGGGCCAGTTTCTCGCCCGCGCCCAGATCGAGGAGGGG
>JBJHDJ010000418.1:0-2719 GCA_050486485.1 Porticoccaceae bacterium | reverse complement strand
CCGTAGCCCGGTCGGCATCCCGGGGAAGCGTTTTCGAGACACGCCGTAAACCCATCCCTGGGGGCTCGACGGCGCCATCCCTGGCGCCGACGGTCTCGAAAACGCTTCCCCGGGACACCGCCCTACTACCGTAGAAGGACTTAAGTCAGTGCCATTAAGACCATATCTTGGCTTGTGGAGCCTGGGGCAGTTGATCTGGTCGATCGAGCATGCCATGGTCTGCTGGACAGGGTTACCATCCTTGACATGACCCTCGCACGGCAGGGCAAGATTGCCCGGGCGCAAAAGCTCGGCAGAATCCAATAACGACGAGATCCACTGGCAGAAGCGATGAAGTGGTCCCTTTCCGAGTTTCTCAATCTGATCGAGCTGCGCAGCCAGAGCTGGTGCTTTGTCGACATGGCGCAGTCCGGGGGCTTCACCGTGCTTCACAACGAGGCCATCCTGTTTTATGGCGTGCTGGCGGGAAAGGTCACGCTTTCCGGTGTCAGCGGTGGCGCCATCGAGGTTTTCCCCGGCGATTGCCTTCTGGTGCTCTCCGGCGAGGCCCATGCCCTGCGCGGTCGCGGCGAGGCCCCCGCGGGCATTCTGGATTTTCTCAACGATGGCGAGTATGTCGACGCGCCGCCGACCTTTTCCCTCGGCAAGGGCAGGGTCGCGGCGCGACTGCTGTGCGGTCGGCTGAAGGTGCGCTGGCCCGGCGGCCAGCAACCGAAGCCCCTCCCCCCCCTGCTGTCGCTTAGATCCACCGAGAGCTTTGTCGATCTCGTCTCGCTGGCCAACAGCGCCAATGGCCCAGGAGCATCCTCGATGCTTACCCAACTGGCCACCTTGATCTTCGTGCAAACCTTTCGGGAACACCCCCAGGGCCAGGCGATTTTCCAACAGTTCGATGTTTACGACCCCATTCTCAGGGCCCGGGAATTTATCGAGAAGCACCCCTTTCAGGGCTGGACCGTGAGCATTTTGGCGGGCAAGGTGGGCATGGGCCGCTCCAATTTCGCCAGCCGTTTCGTCGCCGAAACCGGCAAGACTCCCATGGAAGCGGTGACCGAGGAGCGCATGAAGCTGGCGGCGGATTACCTGGAAAACACCCGCCTGAAACTTTCCGAGGTCAGCGATCGGGTCGGCTATCGCTCCGAGGCCGCGTTCCACCGCCGCTTCCGCGGATTTTTCGGCATGACCCCGGGGCAGTGGCGCAGGCAACGACAACGGGGGCAGCGGGGCACGCATCCGCGCGGGACGGTCTGAGGGTACTGCCGGCGCGCACAGACAACAGATCAGGCGGCCCGGAGGAAAGCCCCATGGTGGCGCCGCGCCCCCATAATCATCGGCACATTGCCGATAAAACCCAACGACCCCATGGAGGACTTTCCCATGATCCAGAAAGGCATCGATCGGCGCGTCGTGGTGCCCAACCAACCCTACTTCACCCAGGAACTCTCCCCCGGGGTGGTGCACGGCAAACTTCACCCCGGCGGTAAGGAGGGCCCCAACGGCGAAGTGCATTTCGACAAGCCCGGTGGTCAGGCCTGGACGGAATACCTGCTGCTGGGAAGCCAGCGGGATGCATTTCAGATGCTGATTCCCGATATTCGCATGCCCGCCAACCAGTACTGGCCCCTGCACTGGCACGATACCTGGACCGTGGTGCTGATCCTCGAAGGCAGTTGCACCGTGGGTGACTGGCTGATGAGCCCCGGCGATATTTTCATCACCGAACCCAGCATCGAGTACGGCCCCCTGGTAATCGGCCCTTACGGCTGCCGCCTGCTGGAGATCTTTGCCCAGGCCCAGGGCGCCCTGGGGGGCTATGCCCCGGAGTTCCACGACCACCCGACCCTGCAGGGCATCGATGCCGCCTTCAAGGAACGCTCGCCCCTCAACAAGCGCAACGATGGTCGCCAGGTGATGCCCCTGGACGGCGTCGAAGGGGTCATCAAGACCCGGCTGGCGGCGGGAACCCGCTGGGAACTGGGCCACCCCGACGATGCGGATCGCGGCGTCATGGAGGATACCTTTCTGGCGCCACACGAAGAGATTCCCGGCCACCGCTACGGCGATTGGCACGGCCTGCTGGTGCTGGACGGCTCCATCAGCGCGGATGGCCAAACCCTGGAGCGGGACGGCTACCTGATCCTGGCCCCCGACAGCCCGGTGCCCAGCATCACCGCCGGCGCGGCAGGAGCCCGGTTATTGGAGCTGGCGCGAACCTCCCGGGGAGCCGGGCGCTTGCCAACGGCATAAGTTGAGCGGATACCCGTCAAATACAGGGGGAGAACCCACATGATCAAGAGCTTCCACCATATCGCCCTGTCGGTGGCCGACATCGAAAGGTCCATCGCCTTCTACCGGGATCTGTTCGACATGGAGCAGGCCTGCCCGGTGTTCCCCATCGGCGGCGAGCAGTACGACGCCGTCCTGGGCCTGCGCGGGGTGGACGGCGTGATGTGCGTGATGAAACTGGGTGATTTCCACATGGAGCTGTTCCAGTTCCGGCGGCCCGCGCCAGCGAACAAGAGCCCCGACCACTCCGTCGCCGATCGCGGTCTCACCCACTTCGGGGTGGTGGTGGAGGATATCGAGGCGACCTACCGGAAAATGCTGGCGGCGGGCGTCAGATTCCACGCCCCGGTCACCCAGTTCCCCGGCGGCATGAAAGCCACCTATGGCCGCGACCCGGATGGCAATGTCTTCGAGTTGCTGGAGAGAAGCTGAG
>JBJHDJ010000417.1:0-2731 GCA_050486485.1 Porticoccaceae bacterium | reverse complement strand
GGTATGGCCCTTTTGCTTGAATGGTGGGTCGTGCTGGATTGATGGCAGCCGCCATTGGGCGGTTGCCACCCCTGCGGGGCTTCGTCGCTGCGCTCCTCGTCCAACATGCTCCGCATGTTGTCGAACCGCGCCTCGAAGAACGGATCTGGACGGCCGGCCACTCAAGCAAAAGGGCCACCCGATGGGTGGCCCTTTTGCTTGAATGGTGGGTCGTGCTGGATTCGAACCAGCGACCAATTGGTTAAAAGCCAACTGCTCTACCAACTGAGCTAACGACCCAAAGAGGCGCATATCTTACGGATTGAAAACCCATCGTCAAGCAGAAATCCGGTCAAACGGCATATTTTGTCGGGTCGGGAATGCCCGCTTCCACGAACCCCTGGCGGCGCAGCCGGCAACTGTCGCAGCGGCCACAGGCCAGTCCCTCGGGCGTGGCCTGGTAGCAGGAGACCGTCAGGCCATAGTCCACCCCGAGGGCCGTCCCGGCGCGGATGATGTCCGACTTGGTCATGTGCATCAGCGGGGCATGGATGCGCAGTCCCCTGCCCTCGACGCCAGCCTTGGTGGCCAGGTTGGCCATCTGTTCGAAGGCCTCGATAAAGGCGGGGCGGCAGTCCGGGTAGCCGGAGTAGTCGACGGCGTTGACGCCGATGTAGATGTCCGTGGCGTCCAGCACCTCGGCCCAGCCCAGGGCAATGGCGAGGAACACGGTGTTACGGGCCGGCACATAGGTGACAGGAATACCGCTGGTGGCCTGCTCGGGGACGGCGATGGCGGTGTCGGTGAGCGCCGAGCCCCCGATGCTGCCCAGGTCGATGACCACGGTTTTATGCTCCACGGCGCCGAGGGCATCGCTCACCCGGTCGGAGGCGGCCAGTTCGGCGCGGTGGCGCTGCCCATAGTCGAAGCTGAGGGTATGGCAGGCGCGGCCCTGGCCGCGGGCGATGGCCAGCACGGTGGCGGAGTCCAACCCTCCGGACACCAGGACCACGGCCTTGGCCTTGCTTTGCGGGTCGTTCATGGCGGTTCTCAGTGGCCGGGGGCGTCGTTCCACAGCAGTTTGTGCAGCTGCAACTGCAACCGCACCGGCAGGCGGTCGGCAATGATCCAGTCCGCCAGTTCGGTGGCGTCCTGGGCGCCGTGGCTGGGGGAAAAGAGCACGCCCCCGGCCCGCTCCAACAGCTTGAACTCGTCGACGCGCATGCGCGCCCAGTCGTAGTCGCCGCGGCTGCAAATAACGAACTTCACTTCGTCGATGGATTTCAGCAGGTCGAGGTTGCTGTACAGGTTGCGGCTCATCTCGCCGGAATCCGGGGTTTTCAGGTCGAGGATCACCGCCACCCGCGGGTCGACACCCGCGATGTCGATGGCGCCACTGGTTTCCAGGGATACCCGGTAGCCATCATCGCAGAGACGGGTAAGCAACGCCAGGCACTCCCGCTGGGCCAGGGGCTCGCCCCCCGTGACAGTGACCCAGGGGGCGCCGAGGCGTCGCACTTCGGCGACGATATCGTCGAGGGAGCGGCGCTCGCCACCGTGAAAGGCATAGGCGGTATCGCAATACACACAGCGCAGCGGGCAGCCGGTGAGGCGCACGAACACCGTGGGCAGGCCCATGGTGCTGGTTTCCCCTTGCAGGGAGTAGAAAATTTCGGTGATGCGCAGGGAATCGTTCATGGCGGCATTATACCGCCCCAAGGGCGCTATGGCTTTGGAGCATGGGGTTCAGGAAACAGGGTTCAGGCTACATGGAGCGCTAGGGTGCGCTTATCACCACCTCATATTCCCTGTTCCCTGAACCCTCAGAAGTTTTCCTGCAGATAAGCCCGCGCCAGCGCCGCGGCGCTGGAGTCCGTGGTGGCCACCCGGTTCATCATCTGCCGCGCCTGGCCCTCGCGGCCTTGCAGGTGATAAACCCGCCCCAGTTTGAACATGGCGTCTGGCGCCTTGCGGTCGTCGGCAAAGTCATTGACCACGGTGGAGAAGGCCTCTTCGGCCGCGCTCAGGTCGTTCTGCAGCAGGTAGATCTCCCCCAGCCAGTAGTGGGCATTGGGGGCATACCGGCCATCGGGGTAGCGTTGCAGGTGGGCCTTGAAGGCCTCGATGGATTCCTCGATCTGGCGATTTCCCAGCAGCTCGTAGGCGGTGTTGTAGCTGTCCATCTCCCGCTCGGCGGCGGCGCCGTCGGCGGCAGGGGGTGGCGTGGTTTGGCCAGCGCCCGAGCCGGTGCGCGCGGCCTCCAGCAAGGGGTCCACCACCGCCGGCGGGGCCGGGGCGGGCGTCGCGGCGCGGGGCGCCGGGCTGTCGGCGGGCATGCCGCTGAGGCGGCTGTCGAGGTCCTGATAATCATCGATCTGCCGCTGCCGCAGGCGGCGCACTTCATGGCTCAACTCCTCCACCATGCCGCGCAGTTCGCGGATCTCGTACTGCATTTCCTGCAACTGCATATGAATGCCGGCGGACCCGGCACCCTGTACTTGTGCGTCGACGGCGGGTGACTGTACAGACAGTGCCGCCGCGGCAAGCACGGCGGTAGCAAGTGCCTTGGTTCTCATGGCGAGGACCCCTCAAAAGCAAAAAAAGCCAGACGCAGAATACTGCGCCCGGCTTCGTGGAGCAAACCCTGCTGGGATTACTTCATTTCAACGCGGCGGTTCTGGGCCCAGGCCTGTTCGGTGCTGCCCAGGGCGGCTGGACGCTCCTCGCCATAGCTGATCACTTCCAGATTGTT
>JBJHDJ010000416.1:0-2734 GCA_050486485.1 Porticoccaceae bacterium | reverse complement strand
GGATGCCACCGCGCAGGGCGCCGAACACCATCCCCAGTAGGCGGTCCGTTCCCCCAAGGCCGGTGCCTTTCACCAACTGGCCCAGAAGAAAATTGACGATGGCGCCAGCTATCAACACACCGACAAATATGATCACCCAGGCGGCGATATAGCGCAGCGAGGGCGTGGGAATCAGCTCGCTGAACCAGGCGCCTCCTTCCAGGTAGAACAGGGAGGCGGCGACAAAGGCCAGCACCCAAACCACCAACGACATGGCCTCCCGGACAAAACCCCGCGCCAGACTGATGGCCACGGACAGGCCGACGATCGCCACAATCGCCCAGTCGGCCCAGTTCATTGCCACCTGCCAATCATCGGGGATTTCTCATGCGCGTCGCGGCGTGGATGAATGGGCAGGCATTTTAGCAAAGATATTGGCCGGGGAGGGATTTGGGTCTTGGGTCTGGTGTTGGAGGTCTGACGTCTGACGTCTGACGTCTGACGTCTGACGCCAAGATAGTGGGTTCCGTGGCCACTCGCCACACTGTGCTCCGTCGACTGGGCGATTGTTTCGCAATCAGGTGGTTCCCAAAAGCGTCAGACCCATGCCCTTTCAAGGCTCGAACCGCACCACCATGGACTGCACATTGAAGGCCTTGTCGATTGCCTGTTGGTCGGCAACCGCCCGTTCCCTGAGGGCCACGGGACCGACGAAGATGCGGTAGGTGGGGCTGCCACCCGCCGTGGCGCTGCGCACATAGGCCTTGTAGCCGGCGGCTAGCAGCTTGTCTTTCAGGCCCTCGGCAACGGCCTGGTCGCGGAAACTGGCCACCTGGATCACCCAGGATTCCAGGGTATCCCCCGCCAACGCCGGGCGCTGCTCGGGCGTGTCGGTGGGGACCGGGGCCGGGGGCGGGGCCTGATCGGGGATATCAGGCGGCGGGGTGGGCGCCGGGGCGGCATCCTCGGGGGGCATGAACGCGTCCTCCGGAGCCTTGGGAGGCTCGAAACCGCCGTCCCGCTGCGCACCGGCGATCACCACCGGCTCGATGTCCGGCGCGGGGGGAATCTGGGTGGTGGTGTCCACCGGCCTGGGTGGCTCCAGGGTGAACAGGAATGGCAGGAAGATGACACCCAGTGCCACCAGCACCACGGCGCCGACGATACGCTGCTTGACCTTCTGCCGCATCTATCCCTCGCTATAGGCCGGTCATGTCGAGGACGGCCGCCACGGTATAAAAGGAGCCGCACACCACCACAAGGCCACCGGGGGGCGCTTGCTCCACGGCCGCGCTGAAGGCCTGGCGGATTTCGCCATGGCAGGATGCGGACTGACCGCCAGTGTACACCAGCCGTGCCAGCTGTTCAGCGGCCAGGGCGCGGGGGTTGTCGGGCAGATCCCCCAGGTACCAGTGACCGGCAACAGGCGCGAGGGCCGAGACGAAGCCCTCCACATCCTTGTCCCCCATCATGGCCACCACCAGACTCACGGCATCCTCCCCCTGCTGGCGCAGGCGGTCCCGCAGGTAGGCGCCCGCCGCCGGGTTGTGGGCCACATCGAGGAGGATGCGCCGCCCCTGGAACAGTCCCTGCTGATAGCGACCGGGCAGGGCCAGTGCCCGGCACAGCTCCGCCACCACCCGCGGGGCCAGGTCGATCCCCAGCAGCGCCGCCACCTGCAAGGCCGCCGCCACACTGGGCAGCGGTAGTGCCGGTTTGGGCAGGTCGTGATAGCCGGCGCCGTCCCGAGTGTCGGCCAGCTCCACGGTGAAGCGGTCGTCGTGGCTGTAATAGTGAAAATCCCGCTGAATATAGCGGGCATCGCAACCGAGTTTTTGCAGGCGATCCACCAGGGTGACGGGAGGCTGCTCGTCAGCCACCACCACCAGGCTCCCGGGACGGGCGATGCCAGCCTTCTCCAGGGCAATTTGCTCGCGGGTGCTGCCCAGCCAGTGGCTGTGATCGATATCGATGGGGGTGATGACGGCGATATCGGCGTCGATCAGATTGACGGCGTCGAAACGCCCCCCCAGGCCCACCTCCAGCACCGCCACATCCAGATCCGCCTCCGCCATCAGCATCAGCGCGGCGAGGGTGCCCACTTCGAAATAGGTGAGACTGATGTCGCCCCGCGCCGCCTCGATGGCTTCGAAGGCGCGGCAAATGGCCCCGTCACTGGCCTCCAGGCCCTGCAGGCGGATGCGCTCGTTGTAGCGCAGCAGATGGGGTGAGGTGTAGGCCCCCACTCGCCTGTTGGCGGCCAGCAACAGCTGTTCCAGGGTGCGCACGCAGGAGCCCTTGCCATTGGTGCCGGCCACGGTGACCACCTGCCGCGCCGGTGGAGGCAACGCCATGGCCTCGGCCACCCTGGCGATGCGATCCAGGCCAAGGTCGATCTCGACAGGGTGATTGCGTTCGAGCTTCTCCAGCCAGGCCCGCAGGTCGCTGCTTTGCTCGGCGTCAGGATGGTCGGCGGCGCTGTCAGGGAATGTCGTCATCCGCGGCATCCTGGAGGGTGGGCGTGCCGGTCATCTTGCCCAGCAGGCGGGCAATGGTGTCGCGCATCTCCATCCGCGGCACGATCATGTCGATGGCGCCGTGCTCCAGCAGGAACTCGCTGCGCTGAAATCCCGGGGGCAGCTTCTGGCGGATGGTCTGTTCGATGATATTGGGCCCGGCAAATCCTGCCCGGGCATTGGGTTCGGCGATATTGATGTCACCCAGCAGGGCCAGGCTGGCGGATACGCCACCATAG
>JBJHDJ010000415.1:0-2735 GCA_050486485.1 Porticoccaceae bacterium | reverse complement strand
GCCGGAAATGGCGTTGGTGCCGGACATCAAGGGCGTGTGCAGGGTGGGCGGCACCTTGGTGATCAGTTCGACCCCAAGAAACAGGGACAGCACGAACAGCGCCAGCAGCATGACAAGCATATTCATATCCATCAGGAATCCCCTCTGTTGGCTTCCTCGCCGGCAGCCTCGGGGGCCGCTGGCCTGGCGATGGGCTCCAGGCCCAGCATGGCGCGCATGCGGGCATGGGGAACATCGCCGTTGTGGGCGATAACGGTTTCAAAGATGATTTCGTCGTCGAAATCCAGGTTCAGATTGCCTTCGTCGTCCAGCAGGTGGCCGAGCAGGTCCTCCATGTTCTTGCCCAGCATCTGGCTGGCGTGGTTGGGTGTGCTGGAGGGCAGGTTGTCGGGGCCGATGATGGTGACGTCGTGGGCGACGATGGTCTTGCCCAGTTGGGTCAGTTCGCAGTTGCCGCCCCGCTCGGCGGCCAGGTCGACAATCACCGAGCCGGGCTTCATGGCCTTGACCATGTCCTCGGTCACCAGGATGGGCGACTTGGCGCCGGGCACCGCGGCGGTGGTGATGATGATGTCCTGGCGGGCCACCACCTCTGTCATCAACTCCCGCTGGCGGCGCAGGAAGTCATCCCCCTGGGCCTTGGCGTAGCCCCCCTTGTCCTCGGCGGCCTCGGTTTCCAACTCGGGAAACTCGATGGGCTTGGCGCCCACGGAAATGATCTGCTCGCGGGCGGCGGGCCGCACATCGTAGGCCTCCACCACGGCGCCGAGACGCTTGGCGGTGGCGCAGGCCTGCAGGCCCGCCACGCCGGCGCCCATGATGAACGCACGGGCCGGTTGCAGGGTGCCGGCGGCGGTCATCAGCATGGGCAGGATGCGGGGCAGGGCGACGGCCGCCAGCAGCACACCCTTGTAGCCGGACAGAGTGGCCATGGAGGACAGCACATCCATGGACTGGGCGCGGCTGATGCGCGGCACCAGCTCCATGGCGATGGCGGTGACCTTGCGGGCGGCGAGGGTTCTGGCCACCTCGGGGGAGGCCAGCGGATCCATCATGCCGGCGATCACCTGACCTTCGCGGAGCAGTTCCAGGTCGCCGTCGCTGTTCTCCCCATTGGCGCCAAAGGATTGCACCTGCAGCACAATATTGGATCTGGCGAAAATCTCCTCGCGACTGGCGACGATCCGTGCCCCTGCCTGTTCGTAGTCGGCGTCGAGAAAGCTGGATTCCTGTCCCGCCCGGGACTGCACCAGCACCTCGACACCCTTCTTGACCAGGACGGAAACATTGGTGGGTGTGAAGGCAACCCGTCTCTCGCCTGACTTGAGTTCCAGTGGTACACCAATAATCACGAAGTGTCTCCGTCATTCGATGGTTGTTTGGGGGGGCGGCTACTTTACTCGATAGCCTTGGGTAAGCATAGGATCAATTTCGATAAATCGCTCGAATCAGACAGGATGTCGCTTAAGCGCAACTTTTCAGGAAATGCTATGAAAATCAGTGTAGTGGACAATTGTCTGGCCAGAGCGCGGGTGCCGAGCGGCTCAGGAAGTGCGCTCAATGGCAAAGACGGCGAGCTGCTCCAGGGCGGTGCGCAAGGGTGATTCCGATGTATGAACCAGGCAATCGGTGGCCATTTTAACATGCTCACGGGCCAGGGCCAGGGTGTGGTCGAGGGCCTCGGTGTCGGCGATGGCCGCCAGTACCGGCTCAAGCAAGTCCCGGCCACCGTCGCGAATGGCGCGCCGGGCCAGGTCGGCCTGCTCCTCGCTGCCGGTATTGAGCACATGGATCAGCGGCAGGGTGGGCTTGCCCTCCGCCAGATCGTCGCCGATGTTCTTGCCCAGGCTCTCGCTGTCGCTGCTGTAGTCGAGGGCGTCGTCCACCAGTTGAAAGGCCATGCCCAGATGGTGGCCGTAGCGGCCCAGGCTCTCTACCTGTCGGGGGTCGGCGTCGGCGATCACCGCGCCGCAGCGCGCCGCCGCCTCGAACAGCCGGGCGGTCTTCTTGTCGATCACGGCGAGGTAATCCTGCTCGCTGGTGGCCGGGTTGCCGGCGTTGACCAGTTGTTGCACCTCCCCTTCGGAGATGGCGTTGGTGGTGTCCGCCATGATCGCCATGATGTCCATGTTGCCGATGGCCACCATCATCTGGAAGGCGCGGGAATAGAGAAAGTCCCCCACCAGTACACTCGGGGCGTTGCCCCAGCGGGCATTGGCGGTGACGCGACCGCGGCGCAGCTCGGAGGTGTCCACCACATCGTCGTGCAGCAGGGTGGCGGTGTGGATGAACTCGATGATGGCGGCGAGGCTGATATGGTGCTCGCCTCGGTAGCCGCAGGCACGGGCCGCGAGCAGCACCAGCAGGGGACGCAACCGCTTGCCGCCCGCCTCGATCAGGTACTGGCCGATATTCTCCACCAGGGGCACATCGGAGTGCAGTTCCCGCAGGATGAGCGCGTTCACGGCGTCGAAATCGTCTTTGACAACCTGGTGGAAGGGCAGCATCGGGGGCAGGCGGTGGTTGGCGTTGGCCGGCATCCTAGGGACGGGGTCTGGTGGTGTCAAGAAGCGCCGCCATGCCGGCATGAGCCCGAACATTGTCGCGCTTGCGGGGTGGGGGTCGATTGGCTTAGAATGCGCGCCCCTATAAAACGGTCCCGGCCATGGTGGCACGGGACGAGTAGAACAGCCGTCAACTCGGAGCCTATATATGTACGCAGTGATTGAAAGCGG
>JBJHDJ010000414.1:0-2786 GCA_050486485.1 Porticoccaceae bacterium | reverse complement strand
CATCGCCGTGCTGCCCTCCGTGGCCTGCGGTCAATGCGCCTCGTGCCGCGACCATGGCAACAATGTGCTGTGCCGATCCGCCCCGGCGTCGGCGATGAAGGGCTTCGCGGAACTGGCGGTGGTGCCGGTCAGCGTCGCCACCCGCCTGCCGTCCACCCTGTCCATGGCGGATGGCGCCCTCATCGAGCCCCTGGCCATCAGCCTCTACGGCGTGCAACTCGCCGGGATTCGCCCCGGCGACCCGGTACTGGTGCTGGGGGGCGGCACCGTGGCGCTTTACGCCATCTATTGGGCGCGGCGGCTGGGGGCTGGCCGCATCGTCGCCATGTCCCGCTCGGCGCGGCGCCAGGACCTGTGCCTGGCCATGGGGGCGGATGCCTTTATCCCCTACGGGGACAACGAGGTGGGGGAAGTGGTCGAGGCGCTGGGGGCCTCCCCCAGGTTCGTCTTCGAGTGCGTCGGCGCCGAGGGGCTGCTGATGAAGGCGACCATGCATGTCGCCCAGTTCGGCAAGGTGGTCAGCCTCGGTTTCTGTACCTCCCCGGACCCGGTGATGCCGGCCCTGGCCAGCTACAAGTGCGCCTCGTTCCAATTCGCGGTGGGCTATTCCATGAAGGAGTTCATCTACATCGCCGAGCAGCTCGATCGCGACGCCATCAGCGGCGCCGGCCTGCCGGATGTCAAGCAGATCGTCACCAATGACATTCCCCTGGTCGACTTGCCGAAAATGTTCGATACACTGCGTGGGCCCAACAACGAAACCAAGGTGCATGTGTGCCTGTAGGGCATGGCGCGTCGCCACCGGGGACGCACTCACGAAATCACAGGAGGAGACCTGAATGAACAATCTTGATGGCTTGGGATACCGCGGCAAGACCTGCGTGGTGACGGGTGGCGCGTCCGGCATGGGTGAGCAGGTGGCCCGCATCCTCGGCGAACTGGGCGCCCAGGTGCATATCGTCGATATCCAGCAACCGAAAGTGGCCAGCGCCAGTTTCCACCAATGCGACCTGTCGGACTTCGACCAGGTACGCGCCACCGCCGAGGCCCTCAAGGCCGTCGCGCCCATCCATTTCGTGTTTCCCTGCGCCGGCCTGCCGCCCATGGTGAAAGGCCCCCTGTACTGCATGCGGGTGAACTATATCGGCACCCGACTGTTCGTGGAGAGCCTGCTGCCCGCCCTGGAAGACGGCGCCGGCATCGCCCTGATCTCCTCCGATGCCGCCATGGGCTGGCAGCGCAATCTGGCGCAGTGCCTGGAGATGCTGGCCATCGCCGATCCCGACGAGGCCTATGCCTGGTGCGAGGCCGACCCGGACAACCGGGTGCGGGACGGTTACACCAGCTCCAAGGAGATGCTGGTGGTGTGGGTGCAGAACGCCGCCGTCAAGCTCGGCCTGGAGCGCCGCATTCGCCTCAACGCCATCGGCCCCTGCCCCACCCGCACCGCTTTCATGGATGTCCAGGAAACGGCGCTGCCGGAAGGCTTTCTGGATGCCTGGCCCTATCCCTCCCTGGGACGCATGGCCACCGCCGAGGACCAGGCCTGGCCGCTGGTGCTGCTCAACAGCCCCCTCAACGCCACCATCACCGGCACCTTCCTGTACACCGACCAGGGTTTTGCCAGCGGCGTGTTCACCGGCGCCATCGACCCGGCCTTTATGTCGGGCAGCAAGCCGGCAGCCTGACAGGCTGCTCATCGGGGCAGTCGGACTGCGTAATCCTGGCGGCATCCTGGGGTTCGAGGATCTCGAATCCCGGGGTGCCCGCCCGCCGCGCGGCTGTCGAACAAGCGCCTTTCCCGCCCGATCTTCTTTACCCAGAACCTGTTTGCAGGCTGGAGTGATACAGTGCATATCGTTTAAGATCTTGCCCCCGACCACGACAGTCCCCCCACGGGCGGACTGGGTGTCAGCCCCGATAACGATTCCAAGAGAGCGCCCATGAACAAACTGCTGATGATCCCCCTGCTCGCCACCCTGGCCCTGGCTGGATGCGGCGATGGCGGACACGCCCCTGATACCGCCGCCGTGGATGACGCCACCACCGGCATGGGCCTCGACGAACATGGCGATGCCGCCGGCCGGGCAGTCCCGGCGGCGAACCCCGCCGACACCGACTGGCCCAATTTCAGCGGCGAGGGCAGCCAGAAGCAATACAGCGTGCTGGACCAGATCAATCTGGACACGATCGACCGTCTCGGCGTTGCCTGGTACTTCGACCTGGAGCCGGGCTTTACCGTGTCCTCGCCGGTGAAAGGCGGCGACAAGTTGTTCACCACCACCGGTCACAGTTTCATCCGCGCCTTCGACGCCGCCAGCGGCGAGCTGCTGTGGGAATACGACGCCAAGACCCGTGAAATTGCCCAGAATTCCCTGCATGTGAGCTGGGGCAACAAGGGCATCGCCTGGTGGAACAACCGGGTCTTCCTGGCCACCACCGATGGCCGCGTCATCGCCCTGGACGACAGCACCGGGGAGCCGCTGTGGGAGACCCGCCAATTCGAATTGACCGAGATCCGCAACAGCAATGGCGCCCCCAGGGTGTTCGACGGCAAGGTGATCATCGGCCACGGGGGCGCCGACATCACCCCCCTGCGGGGCTATGTCACCGCCTACGACGCCATGACCGGCGAACAACTGTGGCGCTTCTACACGGTTCCCGGTGACCCGTCGCAACCGGCGGAGAACAAGGCCGAGGAGATCATGCGCGCCACCTGGAAGGGCGACTGGTACGGTCGGGGTGGTGGTGGCACCGCCTGGCACGGCTTCAGCCACGACGAGGAA
>JBJHDJ010000413.1:0-2802 GCA_050486485.1 Porticoccaceae bacterium | reverse complement strand
GGGGAGAAGGCCAGGATGAGGGGAAAGCGGCGGAGCCGCTTGATTGCTGGCGCAATCGCCCTCTCCCCGACCCTCTCCCGCGCGCGGGAGAGGGAGAAAGCTGCGTTGAAACGTTTAAATCAGTGCCATTGAGATTTGACCCCCAGCCTCGCTCACGGCCTGAACACCTCGATATCCAGACCCTCAATCATTCGGTAATGCTTGTCGTTCGCTGTGACCAGTGACTGTCCAAGAGTCATTGCCGTCGCGGCGATCAGTGCATCGGCTACTTGCAGATTATGACTGAGGGCATGGGTTTCCATCAGGAACATGGCGCGGCTCGATATTTCATTGTCCAGATGATAAATCGTGGCTTTCCAGTACTGTATTGCCCGGCGCAGTGCGCGAAGCTCACTGTTGTCCCGGGCTCCCTGGACCAATTCCATATAACTGACGGCGGACAGGGTAAACCCGCCGGCATTGTCGAGCAGGTCGGCGGCGGTGGTGTTGCCCCGCAGGTTCCATATCAAAACATCCGTGTCTATCAGCATCAGGCTTTTTCCCTTGGTGCGCGCAGGCGCCGCACCAGTTCATCGACAGTTTCCGTGGGCTTGTCATGCGCCCAGAGGCCAAAGGCAGGGTTGCGTTCGGGGGGGGGCGCCGATTCTTGCACTTGGGTGACAGGGGTAAGCATGGCGCGGGGCTTGCCGCGATAGGTGATGAGGACTTGCTCCCCCCTGTCTGTCGCGGCAATCAGCTCCCGGGTATGCAGGCGCAGGTCTTTGGTTGTTGCTTCCATAGGGTCACCTGTTATGTTTCACTTTGAAGTGTAACTTTTGGCGTGGTTCAAGGCAACTTGTGACGTTTGAAACTCCCCTGTAGGGGCGTGGGGATGTGGTGTCGGCATTGGGGGTGCGCCAACAAGCGTACATCCCAGCCCAGTTGGTGATGTTATGCAACTCGAGGAGAGACTTCGCGGGTAATGGTTGCCCCTGCTTCAATTTCTGCTGACCGCAGGTCATAGGTGGATTGCAGGTTCAGCCAGCTCTGTGGGTCGCCGCCGAAGTAACGGGCCAGCCGCAACGCGGTGTCCGCTGTCACGCCCCGGCGCTCCCGAACGATCTCGCTGATCCGGGCGGGGGTGACATGCAGGGCCTTCGCCAAGGCATTGGCGCTCATATCGAGTGGCTTCAGGTAATCTTCCCGAAGTATTTCACCCGGATGCACCGGGCGCATGCCGTTCTTGATCATGCTTCAACACTCCTAATGGTAATCGACAATTTCAACATCTAAGACGCCTTCGTCGTGCCAGACAAAGCAGACCCGCCATTGCTCATTGATACGGATGCTGTGCTGCCCGGCACGATTGCCCTTTAGTGCCTCAAGCCGATTGCCCGGTGGGCTGCGTAAAAAGTCCAGGGTGACAGCCGAGTCAAGTTGTGTCAGTTTGCGGGTGGCTACTGACAGGACAGTAGACCATCGTCTGGATTTGCCGGTTTCGAACAGCTTTTGAGTCTCGGGGCAGCGAAAGGTCTTGATCATGGTTTTTTATTGTTTATCGATATTCGATAATAGTCAAGCTGGAAGGTTGAATAACTAGCGGTTGAGGGTCAAGTCTTGCGTTTTGACAGTTCATAAGAAAAACCGCAGATCAACAGAGTCCATCCCAGAGGCAAAAGGCAAGACTTGACCCCCAGCCCCGGCTGGGGGCGATGGGTATCGCTGCGCTCAACCCATCCTACGGGTGGTCGTCTTGGAGCAGCGTCGCGGTAGGGGCCTGTAGAGTCCATCCCAGAGGCAAAAGGCAAGACTTGACCCCCAGCCCCGGCTGGGGGCGATGGGTATCGCTGCGCTCAACCCATCCTACGGGTGGTCGACTTGGAGCAGCGTCGCGGTAGGGGCCTGTAGGGTGGGTTAGCCGAAGGCGTAACCCACCACTGAACCCGCGGCTACCAGCCCTGAATACCCTGCTGCTGCACTTGCTGCATATGCCTGACGGCGTTGTTGTGTTGATGGTTGAGGTCGCTGATGTCCCGCCGCAACACCAGGATGTCCCGTTGCAGCCAGCGGATGTTGGCGAGGATCTGTTGTCGCTCGGCGTCGCTGGTGTCGCGGTGGGCGAGGACTTCCTGCAGGCGATGGATGCGGTATTCCGTATCGCGGATCAGGGACGCCCGTTCCGCCATGGCGTTCTCGATTCCGGCCACCCGTTGGCGGGCGTCGTACAGGGTGCGGCCCTGTTGATAGCCCAGCAGAAAGCCGCCTTCCAGGTGACTGGGGCAAACTCCTTGGTAGGTCTGCCCCCGGCTGCCCTGGTCGTAGCCGTTGGCCGGAGTGCAGAAATCCTCCAGGCCGTATTCGTAACCTTCCAGCCAGGCGGCACGGTCGGTGGCGATGCCGTGTTGCAGGCAGGCTTCGTGCTGGCGGTCGAACCTGTCGCGTCCCTGCCCCTCGCTGCCCGCCTCCAGCCCCAGGGCGTACCAGTCGGCCCCCAGGCAGTCGTCGCGGGTCATGGTGGCGCAGCCGGATAATAGCGCCGTGATCAGAAGGGCGGGAAACAGGCGAGGGTAAAGGGGTGCTGGCATACTTTGGCAATATCAGGTGGCGGGCTTTGGGGGGGCTGAATCACAACGGCGTTCCGCCTCCAACACCAGGGTTTCACCCATACGGGTCAGAGGGCGGACAAATTCGAAGCCGGCGGCAAGGGCGCTGGTGAGCACGCCGGTATCTTCGATGTGGTCATCAATCATCTGGTTGCGCAGTTTTCGATAGGCCTGCCAGTTGTCAGCGGAATCGATCCAGCCAAATTTTTCAGCCTTGTCG
>JBJHDJ010000412.1:0-2825 GCA_050486485.1 Porticoccaceae bacterium | reverse complement strand
GTGCTGGAGTGCACCGGCGCCTTCGACGAACGCCACCTGGCGGAAAAGCATCTGGCCGCCGGCGCCGCCCGGGTGCTGTTCTCCCAGCCGGCGCGGGCCGATGTCGACGCCACCATTGTGTGTGGCGTCAACGACCAGTTGTTGAGCAGCGAGCACCGCATTGTTTCCGCCGCGTCCTGCACCACCAACTGCGTGGTGCCGGTGCTGGACTGGCTGCATCGCCATCTCGACATCGAGGCGGGGGTGATCACCACCATCCACTCCGCCATGAACGACCAGCCGGTGCTGGATTCCTACCACCACACCGACCTGCGCAAGACCCGCGGCGCCATCCAATCGATGATTCCGGTGGATACCCGTCTGGCGCGGGGCATCGACCGCATCCTGCCGCAACTTGCCGGGCGCATCGAGGCCCAGGCCATGCGCGTGCCCACCCAGAATGTCTCCGCCATCGACCTGTCGGTGACCGTGGGTCGCGACACCGACGCCGACGCCGTGAACCGCCTGTTGCGCCGCGCCGCCGAGGCGCTACCGGCCATCCTCGGCTACACCGAGGAGCCCCTGGCCTCCTGCGACTTCAACCACGACCCGCGCTCCGGCATCGTCGACGCCAGCCAGACCCGGGTGGCCGGTGGGCGCCTGGTGAAGGTGCTGGTGTGGTTCGACAACGAGTGGGGCTACGCCAACCGCATGATCGATGTGCTGTGCCACTGGCGGGACCGCATCGCCACAGACCACTGACAACGAGGACCACAACCCCATGTCATTGACCGTGAAACGGCTTCAGGATCTGGAATTGCGCGGCAAGCGCGTGCTGATTCGCGAGGATCTCAATGTGCCGGTGAAGGATGGCGCCGTGACCAGCGACGCCCGCATCCGCGCCGCCCTGCCCACCATCCGCCTGGCCAGGGACGCCGGCGCCCGCATCATCCTCATGTCCCACCTGGGGCGGCCGGTGGAGGGGGAGCTCGATCCTCAATTCTCCCTGCAGCCGGTGGCGAAACATCTGGGCAAGCTGCTGGGCAAGCCGGTGCGCCTGGTGAGCGACTGGCGCGGCGGCGTGGAGCTGGCGGATGGCGAGGTGGTGCTGCTGGAAAATGTGCGCTTCAACCCCGGCGAGAAGAAAAACAGCGAAGAGTTGTCCCGGGCTTACGCCAGCCTGTGCGACATCTTCGCCATGGACGCCTTCGGCACCGCCCACCGCGCCCAGGCCTCCACCCACGGGGTTGCCCGTTTCGCCCCGCTGGCCTGCGCCGGCCCCCTGCTCACCGCTGAACTCGAGGCCCTGGACAAGGCGCTGAGCAACCCGCGCCGCCCCCTGGTGGCCATCGTCGCCGGCTCCAAGGTCTCCACCAAGCTCACGGTGCTGGAAAATCTCGCCACCAAGGTGGATCAGTTAATTGTCGGCGGCGGCATCGCCAACACCTTCCTGGCCGCCGCTGGCAAGCCGGTGGGCCAGTCCCTGTGCGAGACCGACCTGATCCCCGAGGCCAGAAAGTTGATGGACAGGGTGGCCATCCCCCTGCCGACGGATGTGGTGGTGGCCCGTGCGGACGATTTTCGCGAGCGGTCGGACAGCGCCGAGGCCTATACCAAGCCGGTGGACGCCGTGACCGGCGACGAGATGATCCTCGACATCGGCCCCGACACCGCCGACTATTTTGCCGAGTTGCTCACCCAGGCGGGCACCATCATCTGGAACGGTCCGGTGGGGGTGTTCGAGATCGACCAGTTCGGCAACGGCACCCGCACCCTGGCGGAAGCCATCGCCGACAGCGAGGCCTTCTCCATCGCCGGTGGCGGCGACACCCTGGCGGCGGTGGACAAATACGGTATCGCTGATAAAGTCTCCTACATATCCACTGGCGGCGGCGCCTTTCTCGAATATGTCGAGGGCAAGGTGCTGCCGGCGGTGGCGGTGCTTGAAGAGAGATGTCTGACGTCTGACGTCTGACGCTGGACGCGACAGCAGGCGGCAGAGCCGCCGCATTGATCCGGGCCTGAGGTTTTGGGGCTGGTGTCGGGGCAGTAGTGGCACGACCGCTTCTGCGTCAGACGTCAGACGTCAGACATCAGACCCACCGAGCAAAAACCTCGCGGCTTGGCATCAGGCCGCGCCAACCAAGGATTCCAAACCATGGCCCTCATCTCCCTCAGACAGCTACTGGACCACGCCGCCGAGCACGGCTATGGCGTGCCGGCGTTCAATGTCAACAACCTGGAGCAGATGCGCGCCATCATGGAGGCGGCGGACGAGACCGACTCGCCGGTGATCGTGCAGGCCTCCGCCGGGGCCCGCAAGTACGCCGGGGCGCCCTTCCTGCGCCACCTGATCCTCGCCGCCATCGAGGAATTCCCCCATATCCCGGTGGTGATGCACCAGGATCACGGCACCAGCCCGGCGGTGTGTCAGCGTTCCATCCAACTGGGCTTTTCCTCGGTGATGATGGATGGCTCCCTGGGGGAGGATGGCAAGACGCCCATGGACTACGACTACAATGTGCGGGTCACCCGCCAGGCGGTGGACATGGCCCACGCCTGCGGCGTGTCCGTGGAGGGTGAGCTGGGTTGCCTCGGCTCCCTGGAAACCGGTCAGGCGGGCGAGGAAGACGGCATTGGCGCCGAGGGCACCCTCGACCACAGTCAGCTGCTCACCGATCCGGACGAGGCGGCGGACTTTGTCAAGGCCACCGGGGTGGACGCCCTCGCCATCGCCATCGGCACCAGCCACGGCGCCTACAAGTTCACCCGCCCCCCCACCGGCGACATCCTCGCCATCGACCGCATCAAGGCCATCCACGCCCGCATCCCCGACACCCATCTGG
>JBJHDJ010000411.1:0-2826 GCA_050486485.1 Porticoccaceae bacterium | reverse complement strand
CAAGTACCAGGGGCAGCGTGGCGTGACTTTGCCGAAAGCCTGAGCCTAATCCCTGAACCAACAGCCTGAACTTGACAGAGGCACCAGACACCGGCAGCGTTGTCCAATACCGGTAATCACTGCGCGGGGAGCAAGCCATGGACACCTATCAGGCGCTGGTCACCACCCTCGCCCTGGTCATGGGGCTGGGCTGGGCCAGCGGCATCAACCTCTACGCGGCGGTGTTCGTGCTGGGCCTGGCGGGACTGACGGGCCATATCGACCTCCCGCCGGATCTGGAGGTGTTGCAAAGCCCCCTGGTGATTGGCGCCGCCGCCCTGATGTACGCGGTGGAATTCTTCGCCGACAAGACCCCGGGGGTGGACAGCGGCTGGGACGGGCTGCACACCTTCATCCGCATTCCCGCTGGCGCCCTGCTGGCGGCCGGGGCGGTGGGGGATGTGACGCCGACCCTGGAAATCACCGCCGGACTGCTGGGTGGCACCATGGCCGCCGCCAGCCATGCCACCAAGGCCTCCAGCCGCCTGCTGATCAACACTTCCCCCGAACCCTTCAGCAACTGGGCGGCGTCCATCGGCGAGGATGTGCTGGTGCTGGCGGGGTTGTGGGTGATGCTCAACCACCCCTTCCTGTTCCTCGGACTGATGGTGCTGTTCATCGCCCTGGTGATCTGGCTGTTGCCGAAGATCTGGCGCCTCTTGAGGAGCGTATTCCGTAAAATCGGTGAATGGTTGGGGCTGGTGCAAAAGCCGCCACCGGCCCCACCGGTGCCCGAGGGCGCAACCGCTGCCGTCGACGACAAGGTGGACGGGCAGGGGCCGCCCCTCGAACGGCCATGAAAGCCACTGCTTCCGATCGGTCTCCCCGGCTGGTGGCCATGGACGCCCTGGCCCGGCGCGAGCACTCGCGGCAGGAACTGCTGGCGCGCCTCGAGGCCCGTTTCGATCTGGCCAGGGAGGAACTGTGCCAAGTTCTGGACGACCTCGAATCCGACGGCCTGCTCAGTGATCGCCGCTTTGCCGAATCCTTCGCCCGTTATCGCCTCGGCCGCGGCCAGGGAAAAATGCGTATTCGTCACGATCTGCGCGCCAGGGGGGTGTCGTCGGAACTGGTGGATGCCGCTCTGGACGGCCTGGCAGTGGACTGGGGCGAACAGGCCAGGGAGGTGCTGACCCGCCGTTTCGGTAGCGAACCTCCCGGGGACTACCGTGAGCGCGCCCGGCGCATGCGCTTCCTACAGCAGCGGGGGTTCAGCGGCGACGACATTCGCGCGGCGGTTGATGCCCGTGGAGACCGGGACTGATCTGAACGACTGAATCATGGGTTTGGCGCTGTTTCTCCCTCTCCCGCTTGCGGGAGAGGGGCGGGGAGAGGGGGATGGCGCCAGCCATCAAGCGGCTGCGCCGCTTTCCCTTCATCCTGACCTTCTATCCCTGGGGCAGAAAGAATACCCATGCCGGGCTTGATCCAGAGTCATTCGGATTCGAACTGATCCCCGGCGATTCGAACCCCGCCCTGCACCGGCTTGCGGCGCTGTTCATGGCCGCTATTCATGGCCACATGGAGTTGCGCGGCGCTTTCTTTTAAACTTGCCACCCTTGAGCGCTCCCGCGGCCCATTGCCACCGGAGTAACCCCATTGGCCACCAGGACCCGTCTCCATGGACAAACAGTTGCTGAGCATTCTCGTCTGCCCGGTGAGCAAGGCTCCCCTGGAGTACGACCGCGAGAAGCAGGAACTGGTGTGCCGCGCCAGCGGGCTGGCCTATCCCATCCGCGACGGTATTCCGGTGATGCTGGAATCCGAGGCGCGCCAGCTCACCGCCGACGAGAAGCTGGGCGCCAACCATCGCCCCTGAAGGGCGGCGGACGCGCCCTGAACTTAAGATAACAGGACCCAGTGATGACCGAAAAATCGATTTTTTCCCGCATCATCGACGGCGAAATTCCCAGTGAAATCCTCTACGAGGACGATCACTGCTTTGTCATCAAGGATATCGCTCCCAAGGCGCCCACCCACCTGCTGCTGATACCCAAGAAGCAGATTCCCCGCCTGGTGGATGCCGAAAGCGAGGACCAGGCCCTGCTGGGGCACCTGATGCTGACCGCCGGCAAGGTCGCCAGCGCCGCCGGTATCGGCGACGCCTTCAGGCTGATTGCCAACAATGGCGCCGGGGCCGGGCAAACGGTCTTTCACCTGCATTTCCACATCCTTGGCAATATCACCCTGACCGAGGGCAGTCTCGCCTTTTGAGGCCGGAGGCTCCCGGAGGACATCGCCAGCGGGCTTTTTGCCGCCGCCCGCTACCGGATCGATCGTGACTACCAACCTAGACAGTGACTACCAACCTAGACAGTGACTACCAACCTAGACAGTGACCATGAAAAGTAGCTCAGCCATCCGCCAGGCCTTCCTGGATTTTTTTGCCGCCAAGGGCCACGCCGTGGTGCCCAGCAGCAGCCTGGTGCCCCACGACGATCCCACCCTGTTGTTCACCAACGCCGGCATGAACCAGTTCAAGGATGTTTTTCTGGGGTTCGATAAGCGCCCCTACACCCGCGCCGCCACTTCCCAGAAGTGCGTGCGCGCCGGGGGCAAGCACAACGACCTGGAGAATGTCGGCTATACCGCCCGCCACCACACCTTTTTCGAGATGCTGGGCAACTTCAGCTTCGGCGACTACTTCAAGCGCGAGGCCATTCTCTACGCCTGGGAATTTCTCACTTCACCGCAATGGCTTGGCCTGCCCAGCGACAAGCTGTGGGTCACCGTCTACGCCGAGGACGACGAGGCCTATGGTATCTGGCACGGGGAAGTGGGCATCCC
>JBJHDJ010000410.1:0-2826 GCA_050486485.1 Porticoccaceae bacterium | reverse complement strand
GCATGGGGACTGCCCAGTGCCTCCTTGTCCGGCGCTCGCTGATTGAAAAGAAAGCCACCCTGCGGGGTGGTTTTTTCTACCAAGAAATCAAGCCTTGCCTTTTGACAGCTTATCAAAAGGCAAGACTTGACCCCCCGCTCAGCTCTACCAGCAATTGCAAAAAAAAGGCACACCGGATGACTCACCAACGCATTCACCAACGGGTAGAAACCGGGCGGCTCGGCAATGGCCAATCCTGGTCCCTTGCCTCCACCGTCCATGTACCCGCGGGCCATACCATGGCAGCGGCACCGGTGCTGGTTTGCCTGCCCGGTGGGCGCTACAACCGCCATTACTTCGACTTGCAGGAACCCGGATACAGCGAGGCCGAGCACCATGTCGGGCAAGGTGTCGTCGTCATTGCCATGGATCACATCCGGGTCGGGGAAAGTGACATGCCCGAACTGGAGGAGGCCAGCCTTGCCGCCACCGCCGAGGCGAACCATGCCGTCCTGCAAATCCTTCTGAGCAGGCTTCAGGATGGCAGCCTTAGTCCGGGATTGCCACCCGTCAACCACACAGCGGTGATTGGCGAAGGCCAGTCGATGGGTGGGCACATTGCGCTTCTGATGCAGGCCAACCATCGAAGTTTCGATGGTCTCGCCATGCTCGGCTCCAGCGTCTCGTGCACTCGCCTGCCGGGCAGGACTCGTGCTGACGACATCTGTCTTCTGGGAAAAAGGGATGCTACCGAGGGCCTTGCCAAATTCGCGGAGTTTGACTGGCGATACGCTTTCCACTGGGAGGATGTACCCGAGCACTATGCGGCGACCGAGAACCGGTCGCAAAATGATGCCTCCCTGCCCTACTGGAGAAGTGAATCCAGCCCCAATGCGTCGGGAGGCCTGTTGCCCGGCCACTTCGCGGAGGAAGCCGCCCGTATAGATGTGCCAGTGCTTTTGGCAATGGGCGAGCGTGATGTGACGCAGGATCCGCTAAGAGAGGCAGCCGCCTTCATGTCCGCGTCGGACCTGGCGTATTGCATTATTCCGCGCATGGCGCACATGCATAATTTTGCTGGAACGCGTCATCGCCTGTGGACCCGACTCAGCGCCTTTATCTCTCAGGTTGCAGCGCTACGAAGTGGCACGGGTCAAGAGGGTTAAGAGGGTTGTGGGTCAAGTCCGGATGGCACTGAATGAAACTTTGGCGCCGTTTTCTCCCTCTCCCGCGCGGGAGAGAGTTGGAGAGAAAGGGCTGGTGAGAGGGCGATTGTAAACGGGGACAGATCTAAACTTGCGTTTGACTGTGCAATGGACCCCAGAAACGGGGACAGATTTATTATTGCATGCAGAAACGGGGACAGATTTATTATTGCAGAAACGGGGACAGATTTATTATTGCGATTGACTGTGCAATGGACCCCGCAATGCATGAAAATAAAACGCCCCCCATAAGATGTCCCTATTCTTTGGAAATCACATAATGACTTCAAAGCACCTTATCGACCCCCAGTTACTGAGCGGCCTTGCAATGCTCCCTCAAGAGGACCTCTCGGCGGAGACTCTGGCTCGCTTCCGCACCATGATGGCGGAGCTGACCCGGCTCAGGGATGGCGAACCCGCATCCCATCCGGCAGTGTGCCGGGAGGAAGTGATGGTGCCTGCCCTCGACGGGGCGCCACCAGTGCGGCTGCTGACATACAGCCACAGCGACAAGTCCCGCCTGCGACCCGCCTATTTCTACATCCACGGCGGGGGCTATGTACTCGGCACAGCGGACATGGCCGACGCCAACTGCGCATACCTGGCGGCGGAACTGGACTGCGTGGTGACCTCGGTGGATTACCGACTGGCGCCGGAAACGGTGTTTCCCGGCAATGTCGAGGACTGCTACGCGGCCCTCAAATGGCTGCATGACAATGCCGCAACCCTGGGCGCGGACCCCCAGCGAATCGCCATCGGCGGCGACAGCGCCGGCGGTGGATTGGCCGCCGCCCTGGCACTGCTGGCCCGGGACCGAGGCGAGATACCCATCATTCACCAGCAACTTGTGTACCCCATGCTAGATGATCGGGACCCGGACAATACCCACCCGCATACCGGTGAATTCGGCTGGACTCGAGCCGCCAACCGCTTCGGCTGGCGCTCCCTTCTCGGTCGCGAACCCGGTGGCGACGATGTCTCGCCCTATGCCGCCGCGGCCCGGGCTGAGAACCTGGCGGGTTTGCCTCGGGCCTTTATCAGCGTCGGGGCCCTGGATCTTTTTCTGGAATCCAATCTGGAATACGCCCGACGGCTGACCCGAGCTGGCGTAGCTGTCGAATTGCATGTCTACCCCGGCGCCTACCACGGCTCCGACATCATCGCCGATGCCCGGGTTACACAGCAGCACAAACGAGACCAACTGGAAGCATTGCGCACGGTTTTCAAATCGGGATCCCAGTCGGGGGGGTGGAGTTGAGAGGAGTTGAGGAGTTGAGGAGTTGAGGGTCAAGTCTTGAGGAGTTGAGGGTCAAGTCTTGCAATTTGACAGTTTATGAAGAAACCTCAGATCAACAGAGTCCAACATAGAGGAAAAAGACAGGATCTGAGCAAAGCTTGGTGACACCTCTGTTGACCGCCCATCTGGTGAGGTATATTCAAAGGTCAATCAGAACCAAATCGGCGTGCTCCCTGAGGCTGTCACGGATGCCATGTCCCAGCGGTGCAAGAAAAATCTGCGCGCCTTCCCTTCTGGCGAATTTCATCGCTGGAACAAAGTCCGAGTCCCCTGTCACAAGCACAATGATATCCGCCTGTCGTTTCAGGGTCAGCGCGGCAATATCAAGACCAAGGCGCATGTCGA
>JBJHDJ010000409.1:0-2830 GCA_050486485.1 Porticoccaceae bacterium | reverse complement strand
CGACATCATCTCCAGGGTCTCGCGGTAGCCGAAACCGTGTACCCGCAGGTAGGCGCTCAGGGCCCGCTCCAGGGCCGCATCGTCGGGGCGGGCGCCGTAGTAGCCGCCACCGGGGCCGCGCCGCACCGTAAGAAAACCTTCGTGCTCGAGGATGCGCGCCGCCTGCTGGATGGTGACGATGCCCACGCCCAACAATTGGGCCACCTCGTTGAGCGAGCCGATCTGGTCGCCGGGGTCGCGCTCGAGAATCAGGTCGCGCAGACGGTCTGCGGTCTCCTGCACCAGCCGGGGCTTGGATTGCTTCATGGGCGTGTTGCGTGTCGCTGCGGGTATGAGGCTCGAATCATAGAGAAGCGCTACGCTATAGTCGATTGTTCGGGGTTATCGTCGAGGCCATGCCATGACACTGCAGCGCGAAGTGGATCGGATCGTGACGGCCGCAGGCGTCGACTTTCATGTGCGAGAGCGGGGCGGCCGGCCCGTCACGGTGTTCGTGCACGGCTTCGGCAGCGACCTGCACACCTGGGATCTGCTCTGGCGCGCGCTGCCGCCGGCCATGGCCACCGTGCGCTACGACCTGCGCGGCTACGGTGCCACGCCCGAGCCCGATGCCACGGCCTTCAGCCACAGCGAGGACCTGCTGGCGCTGCTGGACGCCCTGGGAGTGACGCGCTGCAATCTGGTGGGCCTGTCCATGGGCGGCAGCATCGCCCTGCACGCCGCGCTGGACCGACCGGAGCGGGTGGAACGACTGGTGCTGATCAGCCCGAGTCTGATTGGCTGGGAGTGGTCCGACGCATGGCGCCGGCGCTGGCGGGAGCTGGCCACCTGCGCCCGCGAGGGGGATATGGAGCAGGCGCGCCGGCTGTGGTGGCAGCATCCCCTGTTCGATTCCACCCGTGAAAGCCGCGCGGCGCCGCTGCTCAGGGCGGGTATCGAGCGCTTTGCCGGCCGCCAGTGGGTGCGGGACCACGCCCGTCCGGAAACCCCGGACATGGAGCGCCTGCACACCCTCGCGGTGCCGACGCTGCTGCTGACCGGTGCCCGCGACCTGCCCGACTTCCGATTGACGGCCGAGGTGATCGCGGCCGGCGCACCGACGGTGGAGCGCGTCGACCTGCCCGATGTCGGGCACCTGCTGCACATGGAGGCGCCGGCGGAGTGCGCCGCCGAGATCCGGCGTTTTCTGGGCAACCTCTGAAAAACTGCGGCGCTCGACATCCGGGCCGCCGACGCCGCTCGCGTGGCCGGTGCGGGCAATGGCCGATACCGCTACAGTCATTTCTACCCCGTCGGTACGACTCTAAGATGGGGTGATATTCTGTCGCCCACTGTGCCTTGACCGTGGGCGGACGCGATACTCATGCAATCCAATAAGAGGGAGTAGGGCCGTGAAAACCATCCTGATATCCAACGCCTCCGTCTGGGACGGTACCGGCAAGGCGGCCTTCGCTGGCGACCTGCTGGTGGAAGGCAACCGCATCAAGTCGGTCACCCCGGCCGGTGCCCGCTCCGATCTGCAGGCCGATGTGCGCATCGACGGCACCGGCAAGTTCCTCATGCCCGGCATGACCGAAGGGCACGCTCACCTGTCCTTCGACGCCGTGACCTCCACCGAAGACCTGATCCAGCCGCCACCGGAGGAGCACACCCTGCTGACGGCCCGGGTTGCCAGGACGCTGCTCGACCACGGCTTCACCAGCGCCTACAGCGCTTCGGAAGCCAAGCTGCGCCTGGGCGTGGCGGTGCGCAATGAAATCGACGCGGGCCGCCTGGAGGGGCCGCGCATTCGCGCCGGATCGCTGGAGATCACCGTCACCGGTGGCCTGGGCGACGAGAGCCGGCTGCACAATCCGCGCGCCACCAACATTTCGCCCTCCTGTGTGGTGGATGGCCCCGAGGAGATGCGCAAGGTGGTGCGCACCTTCTGCCGCGAGGGTTGCGACAACATCAAGCTGGATGTCTCCGGCGACCCCTTCTATCCCAATGCCCCGGCCCACACCACGCCAATGCTGCTCGAGGAGGTCGAGATGGCCGTGCGGGTGGCCCACAGCTTTGGCCGCAAGGTGAATGCCCATGCCCGCTCCGTCGAATCGTTGCGCAACTGCCTAAAGGCCGGTGTGGATGTGATCTATCACGCCGAGTTCTCCGACAGCGAGACTCTCGACATGCTGGAAGCCGCGCGCGACCGCGTGTTCGTGGCGCCGACCATCAGCCTGTTCCACACCATGATGCACGAGGCAGCGGATTACGGGCTGACCCGTGAAGTGGCCGAGGCCATGGGCATCCCGGCGCTGATTGACGCCTCGGTGGAGACCCACACCGAATTGCGCAAGCGCGGCATCCGCCATCTCATCGGCGGCGACTACGGCTTTGCGTGGAGCATGCAGGGCACCAATGCCCGCGATATCAAGTTCTTCATGGACTACTACGGTTACTCCGCTGCGGATGCGCTGGTGTGCGCCACCCGCAACGGCGGCCTGGTGATGCGTGAGCAGGGCGACCTGGGCACGCTGGAAGAGGGCATGCTGGCCGACATGCTGCTGGTGGACGGCAACCCGCTGGACGATGTGACCCTCATGACCGACAAGTCGAAGCTGGCCATGGTCATGAAGGACGGCGCGATTCACAGCCTGTCCGATGCATTGCAGGACCAGCGCTGATTTCGGTGCGTCCACCCCGTTCTGTCTTCGCTTGACCCCGCTTCGGCGGGGTTTTGCGTTGGTGGGCCGGTTGCATGGATAATGACTGTTTACGCGCTGTGGTCGGGGTTGCGTGGCTGGGTGGCATCGTGCGCCCGGGCCTCGACCCCGGCCCCGCCTATTCACCC
>JBJHDJ010000408.1:0-2834 GCA_050486485.1 Porticoccaceae bacterium | reverse complement strand
GGCAACCCCACCGGCAACGTCCAGCGCCAGCTCGGCGAAGTGGAGTATCAGAATCGCGCGGTTTACGCCCAGGCGACCTATGAGTTCAACCCGCAGTTCCGATTGACCGGCGGTATCCGCTATACATGGGACAAGACCGAGGGTCTGTCCCAGATGATTTCCTACAACGACTTCCCGACCCTGGCACCGGGTGCCCCCAACAACATCCGATGCGTTGACACCACCGCCTCCCTGCCGGACTGCACCATCCGGCTTGAACAGAAAAGCGAGGAACCCACTTGGCTGCTGGGACTCGACTACCTGCCCACGGAAGACACCATGCTGTACGCGAAGTATGCGCGCGGCTACCGACAGGGCAGCGTCAACATCTATGGCGCGGAAGGATTCCGCACCCACGACCCGGAAAAGGTCGACTCCTATGAAATCGGCGCCAAGACCAGCTTCCGGGGAGCCATTGCCGGCAACCTGAATGTCGCCCTCTTCTACAACGAGCTCGACGATCAACAGATCCAGGCCGGCTTTGTGAGCAGCACCGGTGCAGCATCATCCACCACCGGAATTGTGAACGCGGGCAAATCCACCATCTGGGGCGTTGAAGCAGAATCCCGGCTGATGCTCACCGACCGGCTCAATCTGGATATCGGCTATACCTACCTGGACACCGAGCTGAAAAGCATCAGCAGCATCGAGCCGATTCCGGGTACGCCCTTCGACTTTATCCAGCCATCGGCAATCGCCGGGGGACCGCTGGCGTTTTCCCCGAAACACCAGGCGGTTGTTGGCATCAACTACCTGCTGCCCACCAACCCGGAAATCGGCGATATCACCGTAGGGGCAACCTACGTCTACAACTCCAGTCAGCTGAGTGCAGCCAACTCGCCTTTCGGCACCATTCCTTCCTATGAACTGGTCAACCTCAACCTGAACTGGAGTGGCATCTACCAGAGCGCCTTTGACGCCTCACTGTTTGTCACCAACGCGTTCCAGGAGGAGTACACCGCATTCATTCCGGGCAATTTCGGCAGCCTGGGCGGTGAGTACCGGGTAGTCGGACAACCGCGGATGTTTGGCGCCCGGTTGCGTTACAGCTTTGGCGGATAAGCACCGCTGACACAACCGCGACGGGTGCGCTGTCCGCTAGCTGGCGCACCCGTCACGGTCCTCCCTCACCTGACGCGCGGGTGCCGGACAGATACCCGGCACTCGCGCTTCCTACGATCCACTCCATGCTGGCAACGAACGAGCCTCCGTCACGCCGGCTGCCGCCCATGGGTTTCACTGGTGACAATAGCCGCCACGGCCCGCAAACGCTCCACATAGCGCTCGATCTCCCCCCGGGAAAGATCGTCCGGCATACCGCTCAAACTCAACTCCATGGCCACCGTGCCCGCCGGTGAGAAAACCGGCGCCGAGATGTAACTGACGCCCTGCTGTTGTGCGTCGGCCAGGTCCAGCAGCTGGATTTCACCGGCACTCAGCTCGCCCACCAGCCGGGTCAGTTGCGCCAGATGCTGTGGATCCCGCTGGCGATCGGTGGGCAACGTGGCGGTCTGGCGCAGCGCGCGCAGGGTATGCCCGTTGGCGGCAATGGCGTAGCCGCGATCACGGATGATCGCCAGAGAGCGGCGCAGGTGATCGCGCATGGCGTCAGTGAGGGTGTCGCGTGAGCGCGCCAGATAGCTCTCCACCGTCGCCGAATCGGCCCAGGCCACATGGCCGACCCCCAGCGGGGGCAGGAAGGGGCGCCGTTCGCCCACCCGGTTGAGACTGTCGTGGGTTTGCGGCGTGCCCTCCTTGGCGAGAAACAGCAGCTCATCGTCAACGATGGCCGTAGCAATGCACTGGGCCCTGAGTTCTGCGGTGAGTCGAGCCATTTCGCGCCGGGCAATATCGACGCCGCGATGCCGCTCCAGGGCGGCCTGGCCGATGGCCACCAGTGCCACGCCGAGCGTGTAGGTCTTGTGCTTGGGGTGGCGGGACAGATAGCGCGCCTCGGCCATGGTGGTCAGCACCCGGTGAGCGGAGCCATTGCTCAGGCCCAGCTGTGCCGCCACTTCCGACAACGTGAAGGACTCGGTGGGATGGGCGGCCAGAAAATTGAGCACATCGATCACGCGATGATTGGGACCGGACACGTCGGACACGCGGGTTTCTCCTCGACTGATAGCCTCCACGACCGAAATGACGCGGACACCAAACTTGAGCCATGGCGCAGCAAGGCGGTTGACTTCTACCGCGGCTACGGCGATTATTTTCCATGTATAACACAATTCATTCCACATATGGAAAATAGATGATGCAAGTCGATCAGATCATTGCCGCCGCCCAGCAGGCATCCGGACTGAACCGGGATATTAAGGACCCTGCCGTCAAGGACGCCCTCCATCGCCTGGTGGATGCCTTCAACAAGGAGGCCGACTTCAACGAGCGCGGTGAACAGAGTGTGCAGGCCAACCTGACTGCCACCCTCGCCAACCGCCTCAAGGTGGAGGATTACCTCGAGCAGCACCCGGAGCTGCTGGAGCAGCCGGTCGAGAAGCCCATGTTCGTCTTCGGCCTGCCGCGCACCGGCACCACGCTGGTCATCAACCTCCTCAACGAGGACCCGGCGCGCCGCTGTTTCCTGCGCTGGGAAGCCTTCGACTCGGTACCGCCGCCCAAGCCGGAGGAGCTGCACGCGGGGCCCCGCTTCGACAAGGCTCAGGCGATGGTGGACATGTCCCTCAAGTACGCGCCGCACATCTCCGCGATTCACCACGAGAACGCCGACAGCCCCACCGAGTGCCAGTTCTCCATGTCGCCCTCGTTCATCGCGCAGGTGTACGACTCCATGT
>JBJHDJ010000407.1:0-2838 GCA_050486485.1 Porticoccaceae bacterium | reverse complement strand
CTCCAGAGCCGCCCTCAGGGTTTCCGGACGGCAGTCCACCCGGCGCTTCTCCCCCGTGATGCCGGCCTTGGAGGCGAGGAAAAAGCGCTGGCGCAAACCTTTCAGGGAGCGTCCAATCAGCGCCTCGTTGTGGCCGTCGCCGTAGATGCGGGCGGTGTCAAGGTGGTCGTAGCCCAGGTCCAGGGCGCGGTGCAGGATAGCGGCGCCGGTCTCGTCCGGGGGCTGGTGGCCGTAGGCCCAGGACAGGGACATGCAGCCGAGCCCAATGGGACAGACGAGACGGTTGCCGAGTGTGCGTTTTTGGTAGGGCATGTGGGTAGTCCTTAGGATGTCCTGAAAATGGCGGCCGATTTTGCGTCAGACGTCAGACGTCAGACGTCAGACGACCACCACGAAAAACATTAACCGGAATGCCGGAAAAGCGCGGCATGAAATTGATTGGCTCCAGATACTGCTCCAGGGAGGTGAGCCGCCCGGTAAAGGCGCCTCGACAGCCAGCGGAACTGTCTCCGGGGGTCATGGGCCCGAACATATGGGTCATGGAAATCACCCCACGGCGTAGTCTGTCCTCCCCCTTTGCGACGCCGACGATCTCGCCGGCCTCCGATTGAATGAGGATCTCGTCGCCGTCCGCCAGCCCTTCGGCGGCCATGTCTTCCGGGTTCATGTAGGCCCAGTTCAGCGGGTGGCGCTGGCGGGTGCGGTCGGCCTCCCGGTAGGCGCTGTTCATGGCTTCGAGGATGCGCCGCACGGTGACCTGGTAGCGGTAGCGGGTATCCGGTTCCTCCGCCAGCACCGCGGCCAGCTCCGCCGCCACATCCGCGGGGCACAGTTCCAGGCGGGCGCCGTTGTCCTCGGGGGCGGCCTGCACATACTGGGGGGGCAGGTCGGGGCGCACCCCGGAGGGGTTGGCCTTGAGGGTGTCGAAGGGTACCCGGCTGTTGCGGCACAGGAAGCGGAACATGTCCTCCGGGTCGGGCTTTTTCTCCATGTCCAGGGGGAGGCCGTCGGCGATGCTGTCGAAGTCGATGCCGTAGGTCCAGTACTTGAGGGTCAGTGGCCGCTTCATGCGCGCCGCCACGCCCCAGAAGAATTCCCAGTCGTGGATCACCCCGGCGGGCTTGTCCACCACCGGCTCGACATACTGGGCGAAGGCCACCGGATACAGGCCGTCGCCGGGAACGCTCAGTTCATGGCGCTCGAAATGCTGGGAGGTGGCGATCACATAGTGCGACAGCTCCGTGGTCTCGTTCCTGCGGGCATCCAGGCTCACCAGCAGTTCGAGATCCTTCAGGGCCGGGATCGCTCGATCCGGATCCCCCAGGCCCATGGCCAGGTTGCCGCCGAAGTTGATCACCGCGCGGATCCGGTCGGGTCCGGGGGTGAGTATCTCCCGGGGTAGCAGGGCGGTGGGAAACTCGCCGTACAGCTTGCCGATATCGGCGCTGTGGCACTTCACGCCCCGCTCCCAGCCGCGGGTGGGGGACACGGCGGTCTCCACCGGCGCGCGGGGGTTGAGGATTCCGGGATTGCGCACCAGGTCGCCGGCCCGCCTGTAGCCACCCACCAGGGCATTGACCACTTCGATCATGTGGTCGTTGAGATTGGAGTGGGCCGACATGGAGGGCCCCGAACCGCTGCCCACGAAGGGGCGCTTGGCCTCGCCGATCCACTGGGCGGCCTGTTCGATCTGCGCCACCGGCACATCCGCCCGTCTGGCCGCCAGCTCCGGGGTGAAGGGGGCCACGGCTTCCCGCAATGCGTCGAGCTGGGTGACGAAGCGGTCGCAGAAGGCTTTGTTGTAGGTGCCGTCCCGCAGCAGGATATGGGCGATGGCGGCGAACAGCGCGGCGTCATGGCCTGGCAGGGGCTGGATCAGCAGGTCCGCGTAGCGGGCGGTTTCCGTGCGCCTGGGATCGATGACGATCAGCCGTGCTCCCCTTGCCTTGGCCTCCTGCAACGAGCGCCCGGGAGAACCGCTCTCCCCGGGGGCGAACGGGAAGGTCTGGTGGCTGACCACCGGGTTGTTGCCGGTGATCACCCCCAGGTCAATATCCCGGGTGGAGGGCTTGCCGCTGGCCATGACGCCCATGCGGCCCATGGTCACCCACTTGGCGGACTGGTCGATGGTCATGGTGGAGAACAGGTTGGGGCTGCCAATGGCGGACAGGAAGGCCTTTTCCAGCAACCCCCCCAGCACGCTGCGGTAGGCCCCGGTGCCGTGGTACACCGCCACCGAGCGGGGGCCGTGGCGATCGATGAGTTCCGCCAGTTTCGAGGCGATCTCGTCCAGGGCGCGGTCGGCGGCGATGGCGTCGAAGCCGCCGTCGGGGTTTCGCTTCTGGCTGGCGAGCAGGCGGTTTTCGGCGCCGTTGTGAAAGTCGACGCTGGACAGCCCCTTGACGCACATATAGGCCCCGTAGGGGGAGGCGGTACCGTCCGCCACCACACCGGTGACACGGCCGTTGTCCACCGTGACCTCCATCGGGCACAGGGCGCCGCAGTTGCGGCAGAAGGATTTTGCGGTGTGAGCCATTGCTACCCCCGGGTGATTTGCGCGTCTTGACGACTCGCCAAGACACCATTGCTGGCGATACAAGTCAAGGGTGCCCTGTCGTCGTTGCCCGTGCAAGCAAGTCCGGGACCCGGGCCAGTCATAGGGTGCCCGGCGACAGCCTTCTATACTGCCACGGGAGGCCACGGTGCCGAAAACCAATCAATAATCAGTACAGAAGAAGGAGGTACAGAGATGAACGACGCACAGCAACTGACGGTTCGCTTCATGGAGGCGTTCAGCCGCGGCAACCAAGGCATGATCGATGCCATTCGCCGCTACTT
>JBJHDJ010000406.1:0-2847 GCA_050486485.1 Porticoccaceae bacterium | reverse complement strand
CGCCAAGGGACTGCCCTCCAACCTCATCGAGCGGCGCTATATCCTCAGGCCCACCCTGTCCCCCATCGTCACCAGCTTTCTGCTGATGCTCATCAGCCTGTGGAGTGGGGCCATCATTCTCGAACAGGTCTTCAACTGGCCGGGGCTCGGCTCCCTGCTGTTCCAGGCCATCGGCCACCGGGACACCCCGGTGATCATCGGCGGGGTGGTGATCTTCGCCTACCTGCTGGCGGTGACGGTGTTCCTGCTGGACATTCTCTACGCCATCCTCGATCCCCGGGTGCGCATCGCGGGGGGCCGCCCATGACCGGTTCCCGTTGGGTGGAAGGTTGGCGTGAACTGCGCCGCTACCCCTCGGCCCTGGTGGGCCTGGCCATCATCCTGGCGCTGCTGGGGCTGTCCATTTACACGGTGGTGGCGATCCCCTATTCCGACGCCCTGGACAAATGGCGGGGTGGCGACCACTGGCAACTCCATCCGGTGAACGCCAGTCCCGCCTGGGTGGACTGGTTCACGGGCACCCGCCAGGCACGCACCCGGGTGATCCCGGTGGATGCGGCCAATATCGAGGAAACCCCTTTCGACGGCGGCCGGCGGCTGCGCATTCCCCTCAACGTCGATTACGACTTCGACGGCTTTCCCAGCGAGCTGAATGTGTTCCTGCGGGCGGAAAACCACCGCCAGCAACCCTTCGCCCGGCTGCTGTGGCTGACCCCGGACGGACGGGAGATTCCCCTCGGCAACTACCGACTGGCCCGGGAGGAGCGTATTTCCCTGTCCCAGGATCGCGCTCTGGAGCGCCGCCTCGGCGGTCTGGCGCCCCATATCGGCCTGCTGACCCGGCCCGGCAGCGAGGCGGAGCCGCAAGTGCTGAAGGGCGCCTATACCCTGGTGCTGGACACCGTGGTGTTCGAGGATAGCGCCGACATCGACGCCGCCCTGGTGCTCTATGGCCGCGTCCACGGCATCGCCGGCACCGATCACCAGCGCCGCGAGCTGAGCCTGGCGCTGATGTGGGGCACGCCGGTGGCCCTGGCCTTCGGCCTGCTGGCGGCGGTGGGCACCACCCTCACTACCCTGCTGATCGCCGCCGCCGGGGTCTGGTATCGGGGCTGGGTGGACGCGGTGATCCAGCGTCTCACGGAAGTCAACATGATCCTGCCCCTGCTGCCCATCCTGGTGATGGTGGGCACCCTGTACTCCACCAGCATCTGGCTGATGCTGGGCATGGTGGTGGTGCTGGGCATCTTCAGCGCCGGCATCAAGATGTACCGGGCCATGCTGCTGCCCATCCGCGAGGCTCCCTATATCGAGGCCGCCCAGGCCTACGGCGCCGGCAACGGGCGCATCGTGCTGCGCTACATGATTCCCCGCATCCTGCCGGTGCTGATCCCCACCTTCGTCACCCTGATTCCCACCTTCGTGTTTCTCGAAGCCTCCCTGGCGGTGCTGGGCCTCGGCGACCCGGTGCTGCCCACCTGGGGCAAGGTGCTCAACGACGCCCAGACCCAGAGCGCCCTGTACAACGGTTTCTACTACTGGGTGGTGTCGCCGGCGGTGCTGCTGATGCTCACCGGGCTGGGCTTCGCCATGCTGGGCTTTGCCCTTGACCGCGTCTTCAATCCCCGCCTGAGGAGTCTGTAATGAGCGACCAGACACTGCTGCGGGTGACCGATCTCAAGCTGCATTACCAGACCCGGCGCGGCGTGGTGCGCGCCGTCGACGGCATCGACTTCGAGGTGCGCCGCAACGAGGCGCTGGTGATACTGGGGGAGTCCGGCTGCGGCAAGAGCTCCCTGGCCAAATTGCTGATGCGGGTGCTGCCCCGCAATGTGCACCACAGTGGCGGGCGGGTGAGCCTCGGCGGCACGGACCTGTCCTCCCTGTCCGACGAGCGCTTCCGCCGCGAGGTCCAGTGGTCGCGCATGGCCATGGTGATGCAGGCTTCCATGAACGCCCTCAACCCAGTGGTACGGGTGGGGGAGCAGGTGGCGGAACCCCTGCGGGTGCTGCGCCGCTGGTCCCGCGCCAAGGCCATGGAGCGGGCGGCGGAGGTGTTCGCCATGGTGGGGCTGTCCACCGACTTTCTCGCCCGCTACCCCTTCGAACTGTCCGGCGGCATGCGCCAGCGGGCGGTGCTGGCCATGTCCCTGGTGGCGGAGCCGGAACTGGTGATTCTCGACGAACCCACCTCGGCCCTGGATGTGCTCACCCAGGCGGGCATCATGAATGTGCTGAAAAAAATCAAGCAGGAGCAGGGCACCAGCTTTATCCTCATCACCCACGATGTCGCCACCTCCAGCGAGCTGGCGGACCGGGTGGCGCTGATGTACGCCGGACAACTGGTGGAACTGGCGGATGCCGACCAGTTCTTCAGCGAGCCCGCCCACCCCTATTCCCGCATGCTGATGGCCAGCGTGCCCCGCCTGCACCAGCGCGAGCGCCCGCGCTCCATCCCCGGCCAGCCCCCCAGCCTGTTCGAGCCGCCCCCCGGCTGCCGCTTTGCCGAGCGCTGCCCGCAGCGGTTTTCCCCCTGTGGCCGGGATCCGGCCACCACCGATCTCGGCGACCGCCACCGGGTGCGTTGCTGGCTGCACCAACAGGGAGGCGACTGATGGGCCAGGCCGAAGTGACACCCGTTGCCGGAAAGGGACCGCTGCTGGCGGTCAAGGATCTGCACACCTGGTTCGAGGTGCGCCAGTGGGGCTTCCTGCGGGTGGGGGCCGTCCATGCGGTGGACGGCGTCAACCTGGCGCTGGGGCGCGGCGAGTCGGTGGCCTTCGTGGGGGAGAGCGGCTGCGGCAAGAGCTCCCTGGCGCGCACCCTGCTGGGCCTGCACAAACCCAC
>JBJHDJ010000405.1:0-2851 GCA_050486485.1 Porticoccaceae bacterium | reverse complement strand
ACCCGTACACCGCTGAGGGTGCCGTCGACGGCGATGCCCACGATCATCTCGATATCGCCGCTGTAGCCATCCGGCGCCACCGCGGGGAGGATAAAGCCGGTGATCTCGTTGCCCAGACGGGCCACATGGATATCCGCCGGCCGCCGCAAACCCAGTGTTCGCAGATAGGGGGCGGGGACTGGCAGGGTATCCTCCAGCAGATCGTTGTCGTGCCGATCGGGGGGGAAGATTTCCAGCAGCACCCGTTGCGCGGCTTCCCGTTCCGCCTGGGCGATGGTGTCACGGGTGCCAAGGTAGGTGCTGGCCAGCAACAGGGCGGTGACCAGGGCAAAGCCCGCCAGCAGCAGGCTGTTGAAGCCCACGGAGCGTCCCAGGGGGGGGGCGGTCATGGCTGTTTCTCCGTGGCGCGCCTGCGCTTGGCATGGCCGTAGGTGCGGGGCAGGGTGTAGTTGTCGATCAGGGGCGCCGCCAGGTTCATCAGCAGCACCGCGAAGGCGATGGCGTCCGGGTAGTTGCCCCACACGCGGATGATGTAGAGGATCACCCCGATGCAGGCGCCGTAGATCAGCCGTCCCAGGTTGCTGGTGGCGGAGGTCACAGGATCGGTGACGATAAAGAAGGCCCCCAGCATGGTGGCGCCGCTGAACAGGTGCATCAGCGGCGAGCCACCGCTGGTGGAGCTGCCACTGTCGTAGAACAGGGCGGCCATCAGGGTCAGGGCCGCCAGCATGGCCACCGGCGCGTGCCAGGTGAACACCCGCTTGTACAGCAGCCACACGCCACCGGCGAGAAAACCCAGGTTGACCCACTCCCAGCCATAGCTGGCCAGTTCCGCCTGGTTGAACAGGGGTTCGCGCTCGTGGATCTGTTCCACCAGCAAGCCGCTGTACTGCTTGAAGGTATCCAGGGGGGTGGCGCCGGTGACGCCATCCATCAGGGCCGCTTCGCCCCCCAGGCTCCCCAGTATTGGGAATACGATCTGCAGGGACTGCCACAGCCCCGGCAGGCTGACACCGTCCGCCAGCAGGTCCCGGGGGGTGATCCAGGTGGTCATGGGCACCGGAAAGGAGATCAGCACCACCACATAGCCCACCATGGCCGGGTGGAAGGGGTTGAAGCCGAGACCGCCGTACAGGTGCTTGGCAATGGCGATGGCGAACAGGGTGGCGATCACCACAACCCACCAAGGGGCGAGGGGCGGCAGGGCCAGCCCCAGCAGACAGGCGGTGACCAGGGCGCTGTTGTCCCGCAGGTAGAACAGCACGGGGCGCTTGCGCAGGGCGACGATGGCGGCCTCCGTGGCCAGCGCCACCACGCTGGCCAGGACGATGTTGATCAGCGTGCCCCAGCCGAAATTCCAGGTGAGGGCCACCAGCCCCGGCAGGGTGGCCAGCAGCACCAGGCCCATGACAGCTCCGGTGTCCTGGGCAGCGTGGCCGTGGGGCGAGGAGGATCGGGCGAATACCATGCTCAGCCAGCCCCCTGATGATCGAGGGCCTGCCGCTCCCCGGCGGTGGCGGCGCGTTTGGCTTCCAGTTTTTCCAGGGCTGTGCGCAGGGCCTCCACATGGTCGGCGCCTTCCGCCTCGGCCTGGGCCAGCTTGTCCCTGGCCTTGGCGATGCGTTCGTCCAGGGAGGCCAATGCGGCGTCGAGTTTCTCCACCGGGGACAGGGTAGCCATGGCTTCGGCCTTGGCCTGGGCGCGGGCGATGGCGGCCGCGGCGGCGTCCAATGCCTGTGGTGCCGGCGCCGTGTCTTGCCGCGCACTGGGAGTTTCTGCCAGGGCCGCCAGCTCCTGCTCCACGGCGCGGAGTTTCTCCCGCTGCTTGTCGAGACCCGCCTGGAGGGCGGCGAGCACCTTGTCGTCACTGGCCTCGGCGATTTTCTGCTCGGTGGTGGCCATGCGGTTGCGGAGGGTGGCGATACTGGCTTGGAGCTTTTCCCTGGGGGTGGCTTGCAGCTTGGCGGTGATGGCGTCGGCGGGGTTGTCCCCGCTGTCGTGGCTCTCGGCCTGGGGCTTGGTGGCGGCTTCCTCCAACTTGCGCTCGGCATCCGCGAGCTTGTGCCGGGCTTCCTCCACCCGGGCGCGCAATTTGTCGAGCTGTTCACCCTCCAGGCCCTCCGCCTCGCCCTCGTCGAGCTTGATCCGGGCCACCTCCAGGCGATTGCGTGCCGTGGTCAGCCCCCTTTCCAGCTTGGCCCGCAGCTCCTCAGGCGAGGCCTGGCGGGCGGCGGCCTTGGCCATGGCGGCCTGGATCAGGTCATCGGCGCTACCGGGTCCAGTGGTTGGCGCGGCGGGTGGGGCGGAAGCCGCCTTTTGCTGTGCCTGTTCCGCCGCCAGACGGCGGGCTTCGCGGCGCGCGGCCTTTTCCGCCTCGGCCTTTTCCAGCCGCGCCTTGTGAAATTCGAAGCGCCGGCGGGCGTGGTCGGCTTTCTTCTTTTCCAGTTCCTGCTTGCGGATCTCTCCCTTGGCCCCGCGGTAGTACTGCACCAGGGGAATGTTGCTGGGGCACACCCAGGCGCAGGCGCCGCACTCGATGCAGTCGAACAGGTTGTGGGCTTCGAGCCGTTCGAAATTCTTCGACTGGGCGTACCAGAACAGTTGCTGGGGCAGCAGGGAGGCGGGACAGGCCTCGGCGCACAGTCCACAGCGGATACAGGCCTGGGCGGGAGGGGCAGGGGGGAACTCCTCCACGGTGCCGGCGATGATGCAGTTGGTGGTCTTGATCACCGGCACGCCCTGGTCATGGAGGCTAAAGCCCATCATCGGCCCCCCCATGATCAAGCGCTGGCAGCGTCCGGCGTCGAAGTCGTTGTGGGCCAGCAGGTGGCTGATGGGGGTGCCCAGCAGC
>JBJHDJ010000404.1:0-2852 GCA_050486485.1 Porticoccaceae bacterium | reverse complement strand
AGGCCGATGCGGTAGTTGCCCTGGCGGGCGTATAGCGCCTCGAAGGCCATCTGGTCAAGATCCACCAGGGCCTGGAGCCCGCCGCTGCGGTAGGGATCCTCGCCGCCGCGCCACAGGTAGCCGTAGCTGCCCAGGCCGAACAGCCGGTCGCTTTGCAGCAGGTGGCTGTACTGGCCAAAGCGGCCGTTGGCGTTTTCGGTGATGCCCGCACCCAACTCCAGCCAATGGGTGACTTTGTCGGGGGATTCCCCCCAGGCAGGTGTCGTCAGCAACAGGGGGGCGAGACACAGCAGTGTGCGTTTCATGGGCTCACCTCAACGCCGGAAGGTGGAACTGGCGGGCTGGTTGCCGCCGTGGACCTGGCTGTGGCAGTTGGTGCATGACTGGCCGATGATATTGATATCGCGCCGCCCCAGCCGGTCGCTGTCATACAGGGTGCCGGGGTGACGGGAAGCGATATGGCATTGCTGACACAGGAACGGCTGCCGCGCCTTCAGCAACTGGTCGTTGACCGAGGCGTGGGGCAGGTGGCAGTGCATGCAGTCGTCCTGCACCGGCTCGTGCTCGAACAGGAAGGGGCCGCGCTTCTCCGCGTGGCATTGGTAGCAGGTGTCGTTGAGGGTGGGCTGCACCAGCCCGTTCATGCCCGCGCCGCCGTGGGGGGCGTGGCAGTCGGTGCACTGCACCAGGCCCTCCGCCATGGGGTGGCGGGAGAACTTCATCTGATCCATTTTTTCCCGCTGGTGGCAGTCGGTGCACACCTGGAACTGGCCGCCGCGCTCCTGCACCGGGTCGGTGATGGTGTGGATGCTGTGACAACTGGTGCAACCCACCTCGGCGGTGGCGTGCTCGCTGAACGCCCAGTGGCCCATGGCGCTGCCGCCGTGGCAGCTCAGGCAGGCGCCGTCCCCCGCGGCTTCGTGGCCCTTGGCGAAGGAATAATCGGGCGGGTTGCGGGGCATCCTGGCGTGTTCCGCGCTGGGGCCGTGGCAGGAGGTGCAACTGATGGCGGCCTGCTCCCCCCTGGGGTCGGCCCCCAGGCCGTGGGCGCGGTGGGTGATGCCGCCTGTGGCCTCCGTCTGGTGACAGGCCCGGCAACTGGCGTCGCTCCCCCAGCCTGGCAAGGCCATGGCCAGCGCCCAGCCCAAGGTCAATGCCAGCAGCGCGGCTTTACCAACTTCTCTCACGATCCCGCTCCCTAATCCCGTTACACCTTGAAAGTGACTGATACCAAACCGTGGATGCTTTCTCCTTTACCCCCCACAAGCACCGTTCAGGTCGGACTGAGTGGGACGATAACCACCGATCCTTGTGGCCTGATGGTGGTGTGTGGTGGGTTACGCCTGTGGCTAACCCACCCTACGAGCCCCTCCACTCCACCCATCGCGCCCGTAGGGTGGGTTGAGCGCAGCGATACCCACAACTCCGTGTGGCCTGATGGTGGGCCTTGTGGGTTACGCCTGCGGCTAACCCACCCTACAAGTCAGCGCCATGCCACCCAAGGGGCTCCCTTTGTCACTCCACCAGCTCACCGATCAGGTAGTGCTCCAGCATGCTCCAGGCAGCCGGGCTGTGGTCGCGGCCATAGCCCTTGGTGCGCATGCCCTCGGTGGCCTCGGTGCCACAGTGTTCGGCAATGGGGGTGGGGTGCATGGACAGGTATTTGGTCAGATCGTAGACCTTGCCCTCGATGGCCATCCAGCAGTCATCCGCGATGTTGTGGGCGGCCACCTGTTCCAGGGTTATGCCGTCAGCGGTGGCGTCGGCGGAGGCCGCCGGATCCGTGGCCACCGCTTGCAGGGCCACCAGGGTGGCGATACTGGACCAGAAGGCGATAAAGGCGGAAAAGGTCAGTTTCTTCATAGCAGATTGAACTCCTCACTGTGAAATTGATGGCGCCCCATGCCATTGGCCAGCAGCACCTGGCGGGCCAGGCTGTTCAGGGGGCCGGGGCCGCAGACATAGGCCTGCCGTTCGCCACAGTCCGGGCAATGGTAGCGAACAAAGTCGCTGGACAGCGGGCCATCCTTGTAAAAATAGTGCACGGTCAGGGAAAAACCGGGAATTCTGCTGGTCAATTGACTCAGCTCATCCAAAAAGAGGGCGCGGGCCTCATCCTGCACACAGTAGATCAGGTGCATGTCCACCGGTTCACCCCGGGAAGCCAGATCCCTGGCGCGACCCAGAAAAGGGGTCACGCCGATGCCGCCGGCGATCCACAGCTCCCGGTCCCGGTTGTGGTCGGGAAAGAAGGCGCCGTAGGGCCCCATCACCCGCACCTCGCTGCCTGGCTCGATGGCCTGGATGGCGCGGCTGGCATCCCCCAGATCCTTGATGGCGATGCGCAGTTCCCGCTCCCCGGGGGCGGAGGACAGGGTGTAGGGGTGCTCCTCCCCGTAGCCCGCCTTCAGCTTGCGGTCATAGGGCGTGAGGTAGACAAATTGCCCGGCCTGGTAGCGCAACGGCCTGTCGACCGCTTCCAGGCTCAGCTCCACCACATTGTTGGCGGGCCTGGCCACCGCTGTCACCCGGTAGCAGTGTTGGCTGGCGCGCCGGGCGAACAGCAACCCATAGGCCAGGGCGGCGATGGCGGCAATGGCCAGCACCGCCCAGATAAGCGTGGACCAGGGCTCGGGGATGGTGCGCGCCAGCAGGAAGGTATGGATCAGGGCCAGCACGGCGGCGACTCCCGCCAGCTTGTGGAGATGTTTCCAGCGCTGGTAGAGGGGTGGGCCGAAGAAAGCAAAACTGGGTGCCAGGAAGGCCATCATCAGCAGCAGTGCGCCCCAGCCCAGCCAGATGCTGGCGCCACCGGAGGGGGGAAACAGTACCGCCACCCCGGTGTTGAGGGA
>JBJHDJ010000403.1:0-2866 GCA_050486485.1 Porticoccaceae bacterium | reverse complement strand
GCACGGGATAACCCATGACCATCCGCACCCTCCTCGACGAGCGCTTCCGGGCCGCCATGGCCGCGGCGGGCATTGGCGATGCATGCAGTCCCCATATCGCCCTCGGCAGCCGGGAGGGCTTTGGCGACTACCAGGCCAATGGCGCCATGGCCGCCGCCAAGGGCATGAAGTTGCCACCTCGGGATCTGGCCCAGCGCATCGTCGACAACCTGGATCTCGACGGCGTCGCCGAGCGGGTGGAAATCGCCGGCCCCGGCTTTATCAACATCTACTTGGCACCCGCCTTCCTGGCCAGGGAGACGGCTGCCCTGCCCTCCCGGCTGGCGACGCCGGTGCGTGACAACCCCGAAGCCCAGACCGTGGTGGTGGATTATTCCTCCCCCAACCTGGCCAAGGAGATGCATGTCGGTCACCTGCGCAGCACCATCATCGGCGACGCCGTGGTGAGGGTGCTGGAATATCTCGGCCACCGGGTGATTCGCCAGAACCACATGGGTGACTGGGGAACCCAGTTCGGCATGCTGATCGCGGAACTGGAGGAACATCTAGGGGAGGGGGAAAAGCCCGAGATGGCCCTCAAGGATCTGGAAACCTTCTATCAGCAGGCCAAGAGGCATTTTGACGAGGACGAGCAGTTCGCCACCAAGGCCCGCCACTATGTGGTCAAGTTACAGGCCGGCGACCCGCACTGCCGGGAGCTCTGGCAGCTTTTCATCGATATCTCCGTGGCCCACAGCGAGGAGATCTACCGGGCGCTCAATGTCACCCTGCGCCATGACGATATCCGCCCCGAGAGCGCCTACAACGACGACCTGGCGGCGGTGATCTCGGATCTGGAAGCCGCCGGCCTGGCCGTGGAGGATCAGGGTGCGCGGGTGGTTTTTCTCGATGAGCTGGCGGATCGGCACGGCAACCCCAGCCCCGTCATCGTGCGGAAATCCGACGGCGGATATCTATACGCCACCACGGACCTCGCCGCCCTGCGCTACAGGGCCAATCAATTGCAGGCGGATCGCATTCTGTATTTTATCGATGCCCGCCAGTCTCTCCATATGAAGCAGGTATTCACCGTGGCCCGCAAGGCCGGCTTCGTCGCCGCGGGGGTAAGCCTCGAACACCATCCCTTCGGCACCATGATGGGGGAGGACGGCAAGCCCTTCAAAACCCGTGCCGGCGGCACCGTGAAGCTCGCCGATCTGCTGGCGGAAGCCGTGGAGCGGGCCGAGCGGCTGATCGTTGACAAGGATCCAGACCTGTCCGGCGATGAACGCAAGGAGGTAGCCCGCAAGGTGGGTATCGGCGCCATCAAGTACGCCGACCTGTCGAAGACCCGCACCAACGACTATGTCTTCAACTGGGACGCCATGCTCAGTTTCGAGGGCAATACCGCCCCCTACCTGCAATATGCCTACACCCGCATCCGCGGCATATTCCGCCGCGCCGCCGTCGAGGCCGATGGCCTGGACGGCCACCTGACCATCGCCGAGCCCCCGGAAAAGCAGCTCGCCCTGAAACTGCTACAGTTTGACGAGGTGCTTCAGCAGGTTGCCGCCGAGGCCCTGCCCCATCTCCTCTGCACCTACCTGTACGAACTGGCCAGCGCCTTCATGGCCTTCTACGAGCAATGCCCAATTCTCAAGAGCGGCGTTGATATCGCGGTGCGGGACAGCCGTCTGGCGCTGTCCGCCATCACGGCCGCTGTGCTCGCCCGGGGCCTTGAACTTCTGGGTATCGAGGTGATGGAGCGGATGTAGGCTACCGCCCGCGAGTGAAAGGCGGTCTACGCGCTCTCAGCGCTTGAGGATGGCGTGCAGGGCCTCCTGCAACTGCCCATGGGAAAATTCAAAACCCGTGTCGAGAGCCCTTGCGGGGTAGACCCGCTGCCCGCTGATCAGTAGCTCATCGGCCATTTCACCGAAGACGGTGCGCATGGCCCAGGCGGGGGTGGGCAACACCGCGGGCCGCCGCAACACCTTGCCAAGGGTGCGGGCGAACTCGCGGCTGGTCACCGGTTGCGGGGCCGTGCCGTTGCAGGGTCCCCGCAGGCCGTCGTTATCCAGGGCGTGAAGTATCAGGGACACCAAATCCTGGCGATGAATCCACGACAGGTACTGGCGACCGTTGCCAATGGGACCCCCCAGGCCAACGCGGAACAGGGGAAGCAGGGATGCCAGGGCGCCGCCGCCCCGGTCCAGGACCACACCGATGCGCAGGGCGCAAACGCGGCTGCCGAGATCCTCGAACCGCGCCGCCTGCTCCTCCCAGGCGGCGCACAGGCGGTGGGAGAAGCTGTCCACCGGAGCGCTGCTTTCATCCAGCAACTCATCGCCCTGTGGACCGTACCAGCCAATGGCGGAACCGTTCACCAGCACCCTGGGGGCCCGCCCCCGGGCGCTGAAAAACTCCCGGAGGTGGGCGGTAAAATCCACCCGACTGGCATGAAACAACGCCTTGCGCCGTGCCGTCCAACGCCGCCCCGCCAGGGGCTCACCGGCCAGGTTCACCACGGCGTCCACCCCTGGCATGGCATCCAACTGGTCGAGACTTGCCACCAGTTCCACCCCGGGCGGCAAACGCCGGCGGGCCGCGACGGGGTCGCGGCTCAACACTGTTACCCGGTAGCCCGCCAGCAACAGCCGCGGACACAGGGCCTGGCCGATGAAGCCGCTGCCGCCAGTGACCAGACAGTGATTCATACTAGGGCCAATGGCACTGATTTAAGCCATTTCGGACTTCGTCGCCCGGTCGGCATCCCGGGGGAGAGTTTTCGAGACACGCCGTAAACCCGTCCCTGGGGGCTCGACGGCGCCATCCCTGGCGCCGACGGTCTCGAAAACTCTCCCCCGGGACACCGCCCTACTACCGT
>JBJHDJ010000402.1:0-2887 GCA_050486485.1 Porticoccaceae bacterium | reverse complement strand
GGACCTGATCGCGGCGATCGAATGGGTTCGCGAGAACATCGAGTCGTTCGGCGGCGATCCCAACCTGATCACCATCTTCGGCGAGTCCGGCGGCGGCGGCAAGGTGTCGACCCTGTTGGGCATGCCAGGGGCCAGCGGCCTCTATCAGCGGGCCATCTGTCAGAGTGGCACCGCCAATCAGTTGCCCACCGCCCAGCAGGCCGCGCAATACGCCGAGATGTTCCTCAAGGAGCTGGGTCTCACCACCGGCGATCTGAGGAAGTTGCAGCAACTGCCCTTCGAGCAATTGATCCAGGCGGCTTCGGCACTGGAAATGGCGTCCCAGGCCGGCGCCGGAATGCGCATGGGTTTCGTGCCCACCGCCAGGACGGTCGACCTGCCAATCAATCCGGTGGAGGCGGTCGCCCAGGGCTCCGCGCAGGTTCCCTTTATGATCGGTTGCACCAAGCACGAGGCGACGCTGTTCCTGACCGCGTCCGGCACCAGGCCGGAGGATGTGGATGAAGGGCGTCTCCAGGGGCAGATAGGGGCCATGTTCGGCGACAAGGCCGCTCCGCTCCTGGCCGGCTATCGCGCCCACTATCCGGACTATACCCCCGGCGATCTGCTGGTGCGCATCATGACCGATCGCACCCGCATGGGTTCCATCGAGCTGGCGGAAGCCCATATCCAGGGCGGCGGCGCGCCGACCTATATGTATCTGTTCACCTGGGAGAGCCCGGTGCTTCCCCATCTCAGGTCCGCCCATGGCATCGACTCGACCTTTTATTTCGACAACACCGATGTCATCGACATTGCCGTGGACAACCCCGAGGCCACCGCCCTGGCCGCCAAGGCCAGCACCGCATGGGCCAATTTCGCCAGGCATGGCAGTCCATCGGCGGAGGCCCTGCCGGAGTGGCCGCAATACACCCTGGACAACCGTGAAACCATGATCCTGTCGGCATCCCCCAAGGTGGAGAACGACCCCCTTGGCGCGGACAGAAAACTGCGCCAGGAACTGGGTGTGTAGAGGGCCGGGATGCCGGCGCTGGGGAGGTCGCCGGCGATGTTTCTCCCTCTCCCTCTCCCGCAAGCGGGAGAGGGCAGGGAGAGGGTGCAATCAAGTGGCTTTTGAGCCCGGAAACTCCCTCAGCAGTCCTTCCACCAGGGCTGACACGGTGCTGTCGATCAGGCGCTGACCCTTGTCGGCGCTGGCTTGCCCCGCGGGGGCCAACACGCCGCTTTTGGGTACCCGCCGCCCGTTGTCGGGGTAACTGTCGTGAAGCGGAAAGCTGGCCAGGGGGCCGTCGGGGATCAACTCGCGGCGCACCAGTTCCGGGTGCAGGGCCAGCATCATCGAGGTCTCCAGCAGGGCGGCGTGCTCCAGGTCGACACCGGGAAAATCCCCCGCGAATATCTCCGTCAACACCGTTTGCGGGGTGTAACTCCAGTATTCGCAACGCACAACTTTTACATCATTGCCGAGATCCGGCCGCTCCCGCAGCGCCAGGTCGATGCCCTCCGTGACGAACCATTGGTTTTCCACATGGCCGTTGATGATGACGATGTCGCGCGCTCCGTGCCGCAACAGCTCGCGGAGGATATCCCGGGTCTGGCAACCGAGGGTATGGCCATCCAGGCTGGTGGTGCCGGGGAAGCTCTGGCCGCCGCCACTGCGGGCCTGGGATTTGTATCCGTAGGCCAGGGTGGGCATCACCAGGCCGTTCATCCGGGCGGCGGCGCGGCTGGCGATGGCGGTGGCGAAAATGGCGTCGCAGCCCATGGGCAGATGGGGGCCGTGCTGCTCCAGGGCCCCCACCGGCAGGAAGACCAGCGGATTGCCCGCCAGGGCGTCCCGGTACTGGGTCCAGCTCATCAGGTCGATTCGCAGATGGAAAAATTGTGGTTCGAGCATTCCGCTGTCCGGGTGGGTGGAATGATTGACGGCGCTGCTAGCGCATCAGGGTGCCGCCGTTCGGGCTGAGGATTTCTCCGCAGTAGTAGCGGGCCTTGTCCGAGGCCAGAAACAGAATCGTTTCAGCAATCTCATCCGGCTCTCCATAGCGGGCCAGGGGAATGGCGTCGAGGGATTCATCGTGGCCGGGTACCGCCAATTCCATTTCCAGCATCGGGGTTTTCGTCGGGCCGGGGGCCACGCCGTTGACCCGAATTCGCGGGGCGAATTCCAGGGCCAGGGAGCGGGTCAGGCTGATGACTCCGCCCTTGGCCGCCGTGTAGGGGCCGAAGCGGGGGCGTCCGGTGTAGGCCAGCTCCGAGGCGATGTTGATCACCACGCCGCCCCGTTCAAGCATCAGCGGCAGGCAGGCTCTGCACAGCAGAAATACCGACTTGAGGTCGGTGTCCAGAATCAGATCCCAGTCATCCTCGCTGGTGTCCAGAAATGGCTTGATCATGGAGATCCCGGCGTTGTTCACCAGAATATCCAGGTGGCCCGTCCGAGACACAAACTCGTCCACCATCGCTGCCACGGCGGCGCCGCTGCGCACATCCGCCTCGAGGCCGATCAGCCGCCCCTCCGCATCCCCCAGCGCCCGCGCCATGGCGGGGAGTTGATCGCCATCCCCCAGGTGATTTACCCCGACGGTGGCGCCCTGCCTGGCGAAGGCCAGCGCCGCGGCCCGACCGATGCCGCTGGTGGCGCCGGTGATCAGCACCGACTTACCGGAAAACGCCATCACACGATACTCAGGAAAGAGACCCCGTGAACGCCGAGAAAGTGATCCGCTCGACCTGGACCGCTACCCGGCGCGATGGTGTCGGGATCCTCGGCGAGGATGCGTCGCAGGCGATTGCGGCGGAATGACCGCCACAGCTCCCGCCATGGCAAGACCTGGGGGGCATCCTCCGGGTAATTGGCCCGGTGCTCCGCGGGCAGTCGGTGCCA
>JBJHDJ010000401.1:0-2892 GCA_050486485.1 Porticoccaceae bacterium | reverse complement strand
AATATCCCCGCCCTCGGGGATGGTCCCCTGACGGCGGAGCTGATATCCGGCGGCTACTCCAATGTCGTCATCGGTCTCAACCGCGGCGGCAAGTCCATGGTGTTGCGCCGCCCCCCCGCGGTGCCACCCCCGGGCAGCGAGCGCACCGTGCTGCGGGAGGCGCGGGTCCTGTCGGCGCTGGATGGCACCGATGTGCCCCACCCGGCCTGCCACGGCAGTTGTGACGATGACGCGGTGATCGGCGCGCCCTTCTATGTCATGGACAAGGTGGAGGGGTGGGCTGCCCAGATCGTCGACAAAAAAACCGTCCACAAGGCGCCGTTCGACGCCATGCCCTACGAATATCGCATTCCCTACGCCGTCATGGATGCCCTGGTGGCGTTGGCCAATGTGGACTACCAGGCGGTGGGTCTGGGGGATTTCGGCAAGCCGGAGCGTTACCTGGAACGCCAGGTGGATCGTTGGGCCAATCAACTGGCCTCCTACAGGGAACGCTACGACTACCCGGGTCGCGAGTTGCCCGGCTATGAGCTGGTGGAAAGCTGGCTGCGGGACAATACTCCCAAGGATTACAAGGTGGGGATCATTCACGGCGATGTGGGAACCCCCAACATGCTGTTCGCCGACGCTCCGCCCGCCCGGGTGCTGGCCCTCATCGACTGGGAACTGTCCACCATCGGCGACCCCATGGTTGATTTGGGCTGGTTTCTCGGTGGCATGAAGGATGAGCGCACCCCGGACAAGGTTCCCGATGGCCTCAATGGCAGCGTCAACTGGCCCTCCCGGCAGGAGCTGGCCCGCTATTACGCCGCCGGCACGGGGCGGGGCATTGAACACTTGGACTACTACCTGATGCTGGCGCGGTTCAAGGCAGGATGCATCATGGAATACAAGGTGGCCCAGGCGGCCATCGGCAAGTTGGACAAGGAAGCCGGTGAATTTTTCTCCGCCATCGTGCTCGACTGCTTCGCCTCGGCGGCGGAGCATATCGAGCGCTTTTACGGATAAAAAGGGCGATTGCCCGAGTTGATTTTCACGCGGACTCAAGAAGGGTTGCGCCGCGCACTGTATCTACCGTAATTCGGCACTATCAACCAGGCATGCAAATAGGTATCCATACCTATTTGCATGCGCGCCCCGGAAATACTGGCGGAATTGCGTCGAATTCCTGGTATTTCCGGGGCTTGCATTGGCCTACGGCCAATGGCGGCACATCCCTGTGCCGCTTATTAACCCAACGATAATTCGTGCCGGGTTAATAACCAGGAGGGCAGGGAGCCACGGCTACTGGAAATCGGTGCCTGGGGCTGGGGTGAAAGGCGGATGAGGCTCAATATCCGCGATTTTTTTCGATAACTGATTCAAGACAACTTTCGAGGTATGCCGTCATGATTGATTTTCGGGTGGATCCTGAATTCCAGGAAAAACTGGACTGGATGCACGATTTCGTGCGCCAGGAGTGCGAGCTGGTGGACCTGCTCTTTCCCAATGCCTCGGACATGTACGATGTCAAGAACAGCAAGGCGCGACGGGTGGTGAGACCCCTGCAGGACAAGGTCCGCGAGCGCAAGCTGTGGGCCTGTCACCTTGGGCCCGATCTCGGCGGACCCGGCTATGGCCAGGTCAAGCTGGCGCTGATGAATGAAATCATCGGGCGCTCCAACTGGGCGCCCACCATCTTCGGCACCCAGGCGCCGGATACCGGCAACGCCGAAATCCTCGCCATGTTCGGTACCGAGGAGCAAAAGAAAAAATATCTCCAGCCGCTGATGGATGGCGATATCGTGTCGTGCTTTTCCATGACCGAACCGCAGGCCGGGGCGGACCCCCTGGAATTCGAATGCAAGGCCTGGCGCGATGGCAATGAGTGGGTGATCGACGGCTACAAGTGGTTCTCGTCCAATGCCCGCTATGCCGAGTTTCTCATCGTCATGGCGGTCACCAACCCGGAAAACAAGCCCCACGAACGCATGTCCATGTTTCTGGTGGACGCCAATTCCCCGGGCATCGAGATCATCAGAAATACCAAGATCATGTCGGACTCCGCCGATCCCACCATCGACGATGGCATTCACGCCTATATCCGCTACAACCAGGTGCGGGTGCCCCTCGACGCCATGCTGGGCGAGCCCGGCGGCGCCTTCCGGGTGGCCCAGGCACGCCTCGGGGGTGGCCGCATTCATCACTGCATGCGCACCGTGGGGCTGTTGCAGCGGGCCCTGGACATGATGCTGGAGCGCGCCCTGTCGCGGCGCACCAAGGGCAAGTTGCTGGCGGACCACCAGTTCGTGCAGGGCATGATCGCCGACTCCGCGGTGGAGCTGGAGCAGTTCCGGCTGCTGGTGCTGAAAACCGCCTGGATCATCGACAACGAACCCCATGGCGCCGCCAGAACCCATATCGGCATGTGCAAGATCCAGTTGGGCAAGGTGTTCTACGACATCGCCAAGCGCGCGGTACACCTGCACGGCTCCCTGGGGGTTTCCCTGGAAACCCCCCTCTACAAGATCTGGGCCGGCGCCCCCACCCTGGCGGTGGCCGATGGACCCACCGAGGTTCACCAGGTGCAGGTCGCCAAGGCCCTGCTGAAAAAGGCCAAGGCCGCGGAAGGGCTGTTCCCCACGGACCACATCCCCACTCGCCTGGAAGAGGCTAAACGCAAGTTCGGGCATTTGCTGGAGGACTGACCGTGGACCCCCTGTTCGATTTTACCGGCAAGGTTGCGCTGGTAACCGGCGGCTCCCGGGGCCTTGGCCAGCGGATGGTCATGGCCCTGGCGGAACGGGGCGCCGACATCATTGTCGCCAGCCGCAAGCTGGAAGCCTGCGAGCGGGTGGCGGAAGCGGTGCGGGCCCTGGGCCGCCGCGCCCTGGCGGTATCCGCCCATGTGGG
>JBJHDJ010000400.1:706-2897 GCA_050486485.1 Porticoccaceae bacterium | reverse complement strand
GGCACCGTGGAATTCCTCTACGACGCCGACAACGACGCCGTGTACTTCATGGAGATGAACACCCGCCTGCAGGTGGAGCACCCGGTTTCGGAGATGATCACCGGCCTGGATTTCGTCGAGTGGCAACTGCGCATCGCCGCCGGCCAAGGCCTGCCCCTGACCCAGGACAGGATCCGTGAAAACGGCTGGGCCTTCGAGGCGCGCCTCTACGCGGAAAACCCGCGCCAGAACTTCGCTCCCTCCATCGGCACCCTCACCACATTGCGCCTGCCGGAGGCCAGCGCCCGCATCGACGCCGGCGTCGAGCAGGGACAGGCCATCACCCCTTTCTACGACCCCATGATCGCCAAGATCATTACCCGCGGCGCCAGCCGAGACGAGGCCCTGGGAGCCCTGCGGGCCGCCCTGCGGGAAACCCGTGTGGCGGGGCTGGAAACCAACGCCGCCTTTCTCCACGCCCTGGCGGCGGAGGATGACTTTATCGCCGCCCGGGTCTCCACCCGCTTTATCGAGGAGCACGAAACCTCTCTGTTCGCCGACACCCCGGCCGGACCCCGGCAGTGGGCGGTGGCGGCCCTGTGGCGGCGCCAATGCTGGTGTGGTGGCGGGCGCGACCCCTGGGACGGTCTGGCGGGTTTCCGCCTCAACCTGCCTGGCACTGAACTGCTGTGGATCGAACGGGATGGACACCCGGCCTTGTTGCGCCTGACCCGCGATGGCCATGGCTTTCGGGCCAGCCTGGAGCCGGATGCCTCGGCCGCGGCCCTGCGGGAGGGGCGCGAGCCACAACCGCCCCTGTCCTTCGCCTTCAGCGGCGAGTTGGACGGCGGCGTGCTGCGCATGACCGTGGATGACGAACACTTCACCGCCACCGCCGCGCCCCACGGCAACGCCCTGCGGGTGTGGATCGGCGCCGATCACTGGGATCTGGCCAGCCCCGACCCCAAGGTGGGCATTTCCGCCCACCATTCCAGCGAGGGCTCCCTCACCGCCCCCATGCCCGGCGTCATCACCCTGCTGTCCGCCAACCCCGGAGACCGGGTGGAGGCCGGCCAGCCGCTACTGGTGATGGAAGCTATGAAGATGGAGCACGCCATCAAGGCGCCCTTCGACGGCATCGTCGTGGGCTACAAGTTTCAGCCTGGGGAGCAGGTCAAGGATGGCGACCTGCTGGTGGAGTTCGAGGAGATCGAATAACTTCCACTCCGACAGGCCGTCATTGACAGGCCGTTATGACTTGACCCGTCGCAGGGTCATGGAGTGCTGGAAGCGACAGCCGGGGTGGGTGTTGATGGTGATCTGGGCGATTTTACCGTCCGCGGTCTTGTAGGTGCGGCTCACCTCCAGGGCCGCCGAGTCCGGCCTGGCGCCCAGCACCGCCGCCAGCTCGGGGGAGATCAGGGTGGCGGAAATCCGCTGCTGAACCTCGGTGATGCTCAGGCCAAACAAATCCTCCAGCAGGGGAAAAATGGGGCCGGTATGGCGCTGCAACAGCCGCCCCACGGCGGCGTAGGCCCGGTTGACATAGTACTCCGCCCAGCACACCGGCTTACTGTCGCCGTCCCCATGACGGTACCCTCTCACCTCCAGCCATTCCTCCCCCACGGGAAGGCCGGTGCGCAGCGCCAGCTTGTCGTCCACCTTCACCATTCTGATGGCCTCGACCTTGAGACGGCTGTCGCTGGCCCAGGCCAGCAGGTCATTGATGGACATGAACTGCTGGATATCCGCATCCGCGGGGCGGGGCGGCACCACCACGGTGCCGGCGCCCTGACGGGACGACACCAGGCCATCGCCGCGCAGCAGCCGCAAGGCTTCCCGGACGGTATAGCGACTGACCGCGAAACGCTCGCACAGGGCATCCTCGGTGGGCAACAGGGTGCCAATGGGATAAGTGCCGCCGACGATTTCGGCCTTGAGGGTGCGGGCCACCTGGATATACAGGGGCGTCCCGGATTTGCTCCTGTCGCGAAGCTCCGCCACCTCGGTCGCACCAATACCCTCTGAGCTGGATTTTCCCTTCGATTCCACTGACACCCTGCCTGCAAGTCTGCTGCCCTGAAGCACTGCCCCAGCCGGGGGCAGGCGGATTTGTCCGTATAATTTAACACAGGGAACCGGCGGCAAGCAGGCGCGGAATTGACTGGGAGCGCGATAAAAACTGGTCAGGAAAGCACCGGGCGGGATTGCC
>JBJHDJ010000400.1:0-696 GCA_050486485.1 Porticoccaceae bacterium | reverse complement strand
CCTGACGCCGGGAGCGTCCGTCCACTGGCAACCGATTAGGGCTTGGATGCCATCTCGAAGCAAAACTTGAGATGATCGATATGGCCAGAGGGCACCACGGGAAAGATCACCTGGTGATCCGTGTCGCGGATGGCGTCGATATGGTCGGCGATATCCTCGATGGTCCAGGCGGGCAGATAGACACCGGTGGTCTCCCCGGCAAAGGCCCGCGCCACGCGGCCGGCCATGGAAATGAACATCTCACCGGTCACGGAGCAGGACTCGTGGGCCAGCCAGCCCACCGCCGGCGCCACCATGTCTGGGTCCATGGGGGGGTAGGCGCTGGTATCCAGGCCCTCCGCCATGCGCGTCACGGCGCCGGGCAGGATGATATTGCTCTTGACGCCAAACTCGGCGCCCTCCAGGGCGGCGACATTGCTGAGTCCCATCAAGCCGGCCTTGGCGACGCTGTAGTTCACCACGCCGCGGTTGCCGTACAGGCCATTGATGGAGCCGGTCAGCACGATGCGGCCATAGCCCGCGCGGCACATGTGGGGAAAGGCCGCCCGCACCACATAAAAACCGCCCCGCAAATGCACATCCAGCACCGACTCGAAATCCTCGTCGCTGATCTCCGCCAGGGGAGCGCGGCGCACGATGCCGGCGTTGTGAATCAGGATGTCGATGCGCCCGTAGGTATCCAGCGCGGCCTGGACG
>JBJHDJ010000399.1:0-2913 GCA_050486485.1 Porticoccaceae bacterium | reverse complement strand
GTGATATCCACCGACAGGGTGGCGAGGCGGGTTGGATCATCGATTTCCTTTTCCAGGTTGGCCAGCTTGCCCTGGTCCCTGCCCACGCCGACGATGGCCATGCCCATGCCGTGCATCTGCTTGGCGGTGGCGAGACCGATACCGCTGCCGGCTCCGGTAATGATGGCTACTTCCATTGGTGGGCTCCTGTGGGGGTTGCAGTTGTCAGTTGTCAGTTGTCAGTTGTCAGGCGGGGGTTGGTCTGACGTCTGACGCTGGACGTCTGACGCAAAAAAAAGATTCGCCCGCGGAGGTGGCACTGTCGGGTTACGCCCCCTCGACACCTGTTATCAGTTCAAAGCCAGGGTATTACTGCGTTCATCTTGGCGTCCGACGTCAGACGTCCGACGTCAGACCTTTCAGGCCTGTCAAACAATCCCGCTGTCCCGCAGCTTGGCAACTTCCTCGCCGGACATCTTCAGCAACTCGCCAAGCACCTCGTCGGTGTGCTGGCCGATGGTGGGCGGCACCTGGTAGCGCATCGGCGACGCGGACATGTAGGCCAGCGGGCTGGCGATCATCGACACTTCCCCGGAGACCGGATGGGGCATGGTCACCTTCAGCTTGCGGTGCTTGACCTGCTCCTCCTCCCACACCTCCGGCAGGGCATTGTAGCGGGCGGCGGGAATGCCCAGCTCATCCAGGGCGGCAAGAAGATCCCCCGATTTCCACCCCTGGGTCCAGTCGTTGATGATGGCAATCAGCTCATTGCGGTTGGCGCCGCGCTTGGGGTTGGAGTTGAAGCGCGGATCCTCGAACAAATCGGGGCGCTCCATCAACTGGCACAGCAGGCGCCAGTGCTCGTCGGTGCCGGCGGTGATGTAGAGGATGCCATCGGCGCAGTTGACCAGGTCGGCGGGGCCCCCGCCGTTGCCGCCATTGCCCAGCCGCGGCGGGGCGACACCGGAGATCAGGTAATCCTGCATGATGTGGGACACCATGGCCACGGCGCAGTCCAGCAACGCCATGTCGATGTACTGCCCCTCGCCGGTGACATGGCGCTGGTTCAAAGCGCCGAGAACAGCGATGGCGGCATTGTGGCCGGTGAAGACATCCACCAGGCTGGGACCCGCCTTGAGCGGCCCGGCGCCGGGCTGGCCATCGGGAATGCCGGTCACCGCCATCAGGCCGCCCATGGCCTGGAACAGACCGTCGTAGCCGGGGCGCGGCGCCATGGGGCCGGTCTGGCCGTAGCCTGTGATGGAACAGTAGATCAGACGGGGGTTGATCCCCTTCAGGCTCTCGTAGTCGAGCCCGTAGCGTTGCAGGTTGCCCACCTTGTAGTTTTCGATCAGCACATCGCATTCGGCCACCAGCCGCCGCACCAGTTCCTGGCCCTCGGGCTTGGAGATGTTGCAGGTGATGGACTTCTTGTTGCGATTGGCCGTCACGAAGAAAGACGACTCGCGGCTGGGATTGCCGTCCTTGTCCTTGAGGGAGGAAAAGCCGTACATGCGGCCGTCGTCGCCGACACCGGGGCGCTCGATCTTGATGACCTCGGCGCCCAAGTCACCGAGGATCTGGCCGCAGAAAGGGCCTGCCAGAACCCGGGTCAAATCCAGAACCCGGACGCCTTGCAGTGCTTGGGAAGTGGTCATTGGTGGTCCTCTGCCAGAGAAAAAACGCCCATCGCCATCGCTTGGACAGCCTCGGGGCAGAAAAAATCAAGGCGGAAATCATACACGATGAGGCAGTGATCTCAAACGCGATGGAAGCTGTTCAGATGTCTTCACCTGTTTCGGAACCTCGGAACCCGACTGTACCCTGGGAGAGTCAATCAACCTACTCTTCGAGAAACTTCGCCACCTCAGTCATGAGCAAACGCCCCAACTCGTCGATGCGGTGCTCCACCCGGGATAGCGGCGCGCCCAGCACGATGGCATTGCGGCGGTTGCGAAACGGAAACGGCACCGCCACCCCCGCCAGTCCCTGGGCATAGCTGCCGAGATTGACGAACCAACCGCGCTCCAGACCCAGGCGGATATCCCCCTCCACCGCCTCGGCGGAAAGGAAATCCCTCTTTTCATGGGGCTGAAAATCCACCCGCTTGAGCAGCGCCGCCCGCTCCGAGGGGGCGTACTGGGAAAGAATTGCCCTGCCAGCCGAGGTCACCTGAATGGGTATCCGTTGCCCCACGGAGGCGCTGTAGCGAATCGCCGCCGGGGACTCCACCACATCCAGCAACACGGCATTGACACCATCCGGGGCCGCCAGTAACAGGGTTTCGCCAGTCCTGTTCGCCAGGTCCACCAGCAGGTGATGCACGGATTCCGGCAGGGGCTGGGACTCGGACAATTCCCGGGCCAGCTCCATCCAGCGGGAGGTGGGGTAGTAGCCGCCCCGGGTCACCGGCTGGTAGAGATAGCCGAGATCCACCAGGGTGGACACCATGTTGAACACGCTGGATCTGGGCCAGCCAAAGGCCTCGACGATCTCCCGCGCCGCCAGGGGCTTCCTGGCCTGGACGAACAGCTCCATCAACTCGAATAGATTGCAGATTTGCTTGACCCGCATGGCGAGACTCCCGTAGCATTGCTATTAGTACAGAAAAATACGGTATTTAGTCCAACATTTTGGACTTTATTTACAAAAAACTCAATAACGGCGGCACCTGACGCGAAACCAGGCGCCCGCCTCGTCAAGAACATCAACGATCCCGGCATCCGTGCCCGGGATGAAAACTACCGGAGGTAAGCAACCATGAGCACAGGCACCGTCTTGGATCCCACGGCAATTCGCGCGGACGACATCACCTCGCCCGGCCCCGACGCCGGCCCCCTGGCGGGCAAGGTGGTGGGCTTCCGCCTCGATGAAATCTGGCGCGCCTGGGACTGGGTGTCGGAGATTTGGGCCAAGGAATTCGAGAAAGCCGGC
>JBJHDJ010000398.1:0-2930 GCA_050486485.1 Porticoccaceae bacterium | reverse complement strand
AGGGATTTCACCCCCCGCGCCAGGCTGGTGGGCGGCGGCTTCTGGCCGGCGTCGTCGCCAGCCTCCCACACCACCACCCGGTTACCGGCGATGGCGCCAGCGAACAGGTTGCCCCGCAGCGCCACCCGCTGGGCTTGCAGGGGTGAGAGCATGCCGGACACCGATCTGTACAGCAGTTGCTCCCCCTTTACCAGCAACAGCGAGGCGCCGTCCGCCTCCAACATCTCCTGGGCGATGGCGGGCAACTGGTCCATCAGACCATCGATGTCCCCTTCCAACTCCAGCAGGCGGTGGTTGAAACTCAGCACGGACTCCAGGTGGCGGGCGTGGAGGGCCGAACGGCGCATCGCCAACACACGGTCGCGAATATCCAGATGCTGCACCAGGGCCCCCCGCCAGGTTCCGAAAACCAGGGGACTGACCTGGAGCAGGAACCAGCGCTGCTGATGGAGATCGTGGCAGGGGTACTCCATGGTGAAGCGGGATTCCCGGCCAGCCAGGACGGCGCCAATGCCGGCACAGGCCTGCATGCCGTCCATGGCATCCGTGCCACTGGCGCGTCGGCAGACCTCCAGATAATCGGTTGCCACTGGTTCCCAGTGGCGGGGCATGCCGTTGTCGATGCCGAAGGCGCGCCAACGGTGATTGACGGCCAGGATGCGGCCCGCGGGGTCGAGCACGGCGGCGCTGTCCGGCAGGGCGTCCAGCAGGGCCTGGCAGTGGCTCAAGTCCACCCCCGGTGGCTGGATCAAGGGCTCCTGGCTGTCGGGTTCATCCAAGGCCGATTCTCCTTGTGGTGATTGACCACACTCTGTCAGTTAGCCAGCTTGGCGTCCAGTCAGGAGGGCGCGGCATCGTGAAAGATGATGCCCAGGGCATGACGCTCGCCGGAGCGCACCCGGCTGACGCCGTGGCGATACTCCACGGAGCCCCGATCAGGGCATGTCGGGCCGCGATTGACCACGAACACCACGCCATCCCCTTGGCCCAGGGGCACCACATCGGCTCGCGGCTGCATGCCCCGCCCCTCCGCGGTCAACAGAAATTCACCTCCGCTGAACTCAGCGGCGGGCTCCGACAACAGTACCGCCACCTGCAGGGGAAACAGCCGCTCGCCATAGACATCCTGGTGCAGGCAATTGAAGTCACCCTCCCGGTAGCGCAACAGTAGCGGGGTGGGCAGGGTCTGCCCCGCCAGGGCGCAGTGGCACAGAAACTCGTCATGGTCCAGGGGAAAGCTCGCGGCGACACCCTCCGCCTCCCGCCAGCCATTGACCATGGTCGCCAGGTGTGGGTAGAGCTGGTGGCGCAATTGCGCCACCAGGGGCGGCAGAGGATAGTCAAAATAGCGGTATTCGCCCCGGCCATAACCCTTCTCGGCCATCACCACCCGGCGGCGAAACCGGTGGTCGTCATCGTAGAGGTCGCGCAACTCCCGGCACTGTCCCTGGCTGAGCAAACGGCGGATCACCCCATGGCCCTGCGACTCGACCGCGCCCGCCAACTGTCGCCAATCGATGGCGTGCAGGGCGGTCTCGCGCCCCGTCGCGGCGACCTCGTTCATTCCGGCACCAGGGCCACCACCCTCACGGGTCCGCCGGAACCACCTTCGATGGTCATGGGCAAGGCGATCACCAGCGCCCCGGTGGCGGGCAAGCGATCCAGATTGGTGAGATTTTCCAGCCCTGGCACATTGCTGGCGGCGGCGATGCGGTGAACCATGAAATCCGTGGACCGACCGGGGTCGATGGACGCCACATCCACCCCCAGGGTGGCGACACCCCGCTCCTCCACCAGCAGACGGGCAGCCTCCTCGCCGTAGGAGGGAAAACTGAGATTCGAGGCATCCCCGGGGGTATCGTCCCCGAAATAGGCGCCGCGGTCGCCCCAATGACGGCTCCAGCCGGTGCGCAACAACACCAGGGTGCCCGGGGCTATGGTGCCGTGGCGGGATTCGAATTCCAGCACATCCTCCGGGGTAAGCCGGTAATCGCTGTCCGCGTCGGCGCGGGCGGACACATCGATGACGATGGCGGGGCCAATGAGGCGCTCCAGGGGAATCTGGTCGGTGGTTTGTCCATCCTCGTGAAAATGGATGGGAGCATCCAGGTGGGTACCGCCATGCTCGGGAGCGCAGAAGGCATTGGCGGCGTAGAAGTAGCCCCCCTCGGTGTGGCCGTGGGCAAGCTCGCGGAGTTCAAAGCCTCCGGGCGATGTCGGCCAGTACAGGGTGTCGGCGTTGAACGGGTGCGTGAGATCCACCAGCCGCGTGGCCGCCAGATCGAAAGTCTGGCCCAGAGCCAGGGACGCTCCCAGCAGCGGACAGGCAAACAGCAGGGATTTTATTTTCATATGGGTGCTCCGCTGACGGATTGATGGAACAAATGGCGAAACCTGTTGTGATATCTCCACCGTTCACTCGACAGGAACGGGGCAGCCCGAGCCATGGGTTTGGCCTGTTGACATTTTCAGCAGCCAAGTTCCAAGGGCAGCCAAGTTCCAAGGGCAGCCAAGTTCCAAGGAGAGTATAGCCCGTAACCGGTCGTACCTTTTTTACCTTCACCCCTGACCAGATCCCGCTACAGCCCACTGGGCAGGTCGGCGAGGCGTTGCTGCTCCGCGCTGTCGAACAAACCGGGGTCGTCGAGGAAGGCTGCCACCATGGGCAGGGCATCATCCCCCCAAAACAATTTGTCGGCAATGCGCAGGGTGGGCACGCCGAACACGCCCGCGGCGATGGCCGCGTCCGTCTCCCCCCGCAGGGCGTCCTTGATGGCCGGTTCCTGAAGCTGACCGGCATCGACTTCCAGGGTGCGCAGCAAGCTCTCCAGCACTTGTGGATCCCGCGGGTCCACCCCTGTGGTCCAAAGCGCCTCGAAGATGGTCCGCACCGCCCGGGGGTCGCGGTCCGTCGCCAGCGCCAGGCGCAG
>JBJHDJ010000397.1:0-2934 GCA_050486485.1 Porticoccaceae bacterium | reverse complement strand
CGGTATTCCGTGGCCCCCAGGATGCGCCGCGCAAAGCGGTCGCCATGGCGCTCCACCACGGCGGCGACACGGGCGATGCTCACCAGGTCGGCGCCCATGCCCCTGATCATGGCGCCACCCCGGCGCCAGCGCCACGAAACAGCTCGCGACTGACCAGGGGGCGGTTGCCCAGATAGGGCTCCAGGGCCAACCGGGTCAGTCGCTTGGCGGCCCGCAGCACCTCTTCGCTGTCGAAACGCCGGGCGGCGATGGCCAACAGATGATCGCCGCTGAACAGATCACCGCCCTTGTCCCCGGGGCCGCGGGCGCGCACGCCCTCCCCCGGGCAGAAGCGATACTGCCCGGTGGCCATCACCGCGTCACCGCTGTCCAGATCCGTATCCAGGCACAGGCCATAGCCCAGATCCTCCAGCAACGACAGCTCGAAAAAGCGCAGCACCGGCTCCACCAGCCGCGACTGGGCCAGCACCTGCAGGGTCTTGCCGTAGCGCTCGAACAGCGCCGGGCTGGGATCGTGGGGATGCAGCAGGCGCACCAGCAACTCGTTGAGATACAGGCCGACAAAGAGCTTCTCCCCGGTCAGGACCAACGGCGAGGCCGACGCCTCCACCCTGTCCAGGGTCTTGAGCTCGCCCCGTCCGCGCCAGCTCAGACGCAGCTCGCAAAACGGTCTCAGGGCACTGCCCCCCGGCTGCCGGCGGCTGGCGCGGCCCACCGCGTTGAAGCGGCCGTGGCCCGCGGTGAACAGGGTTGCCAGTTGGCTGGTTTCCCGCCACGGCCTGGTGTGCAGCACGAAGCCGACATCGTCAGAAATCATGGTAGCCGAGGCTTTTCAGGGCGCGCTCGTCATCGGACCAGCCGCTGCGCACTTTCACCCACAGATTGAGCATGATGCGGCTATCGAACAGCCTTTCCATGTCGAGGCGCGCCTGCTGGCCGATCTTCTTGAGGCGCTCGCCCTTCTCGCCGATGATGATTTTCTTCTGGCCATCGCGCTCCACCAGGATCAGGGCGCTGATGTGCAATACCGACCCATCGCGGCGCCACTCCTCGATCTCCACGGTGACTTCGTAGGGCAATTCCGCGCCCAACTGGCGGGTGATCTTCTCGCGGACGATCTCGGCGGCGAGAAAACGCTCGCTGCGATCGGTGATCTGATCCTCGGGGAAAAAATGCGCGCCCTCGGGAATGTGCTCGCGGATGGCGCCGATCAACACCTCCAGATTATGGCCGTGGAGGGCGGAAACGGGCACGATACGGGCATCGGGCAAAATGGCCGCCAGATGCTTCATATGGGGCAGCAGGGCGGTCTTGTCATCCACCCGATCCACCTTGTTGAGGGCGATGATCACCGGTACATCCACCCGCGCCAGGCGCCTTGCCACCGCCTCGTCGCCCTCGCTCCACTTGTCCCTGTCCACCACGAACACCACCACATCCACATCGGCGATGGCGCGGCCCGCGGCCCTGTTCATGTAGCGGTTGAGGGCCTTGCCCTGCTGGCCGCCGTGGATGCCCGGGGTATCGACGAAGACGATCTGGCAGTCCCCCGCGGTGAGGATGCCGAGCACATTGTGACGGGTGGTCTGGGGCTTGCGGGATGTGATGCTCAGCTTGAAGCCGAGCAGGTGATTGAGCAGTGTCGACTTGCCCACATTGGGGCGCCCGACAATGGCGACATAACCACAATACGACATTGACATGTCACTCACCCATCAGTTGCGAAAGGGCCAGCTCCGCGGCGCGCTTTTCCGCCCGCTTGCGGGTGGACGCCTGGGCCACCACTGGCTGGTGGAGACCGGGCACCGAGCAGGACACCGTGAACACCTGGTTGTGGGGATCCCCCTCGGTGCGCACCACCTCGTAACAGGGCAAGGGTTTGCCGCGGCTTTGCAGGTGTTCCTGCAAGCGGGTCTTGGCATCCTTTTCGTCGCTGCCCAGGGTCTTGCCGTCCAGCAACTCGGCAAACCAGTCCAGCACCCGCTCGCGACAGCCCGCCAGGCCGGCCTCGACAAAGATGGCGCCGATCAGGGCCTCGACGGCATCCGCCAGGATGGAGTCGCGGCGATGACCACCGCTTTTCATCTCCCCCGGGCCCAGCACCAGGCACTCCCCCAGCGCCAGCTTGCGGGCCACGCGGGCGAGGGTGCTGCCCTTCACCAGGGAGGCGCGCAGGCGGGTAAGCTCCCCCTCGCTGGCATGGGGAAAACGGCTGTAGAGCCACTCGCTGATGACCAGGCTGAGCACGGAATCCCCGAGAAACTCCAGCCGCTCGTTGTTGCTGGAGCCGGCGCTGCGATGGGTGAGGGCCTGGACCAGCAGCCCCGAATCCTGAAAGCGATAACCCAGCCGTGACGACAGTCTCTCCAGGGCCAGACTCATCGGTAATCGGCGGAGTGGAGATGGTTGGTGAATGCCACGACCACATCGGCGTTGCCGAGAAAGTTCACCCGTTTTTCGTAGTCCACCTTGATCAGCACACCCTCCCTGTCGCGCTCGACCTGCACCTGCCGCATGCTGATGTCGCGGACATTGTTGATGAGGAAGTAGGACTGCAATTTGCGACGGATTTCGTCGTCGCGCATTTCCAACAGGGGCTCGTCCCCCATTTGCTTGAGGGCGGCGGACACGAAATAGTTGTCGATGTAGAGGGGCCCCACCTTGAAACCCACCAGCAGGAAGAATGCCGCCGCGGCGAGGATGACCAGCAGGCTCAGTGACGAGATTCCAGATTGATCGTGTCGTTTCATGGCTTGCCCCCCATGACAGGTCGCCAGTATCGCCCCCGAACCGGGGGAAAAGCAACGGGAAAGGAGAGATGGTAGTGTCTCAGCTTGAAACTCCCCTGTAGGGGCGTGGGGATGTGGTGTCGGCATTGGGGGTACGCCAACAAGCGTACATCCCTGTACAGGCTCGGCTGGCAACGTCCTGTTG
>JBJHDJ010000396.1:0-2937 GCA_050486485.1 Porticoccaceae bacterium | reverse complement strand
GTTCCAGCCCGCGCCCAGCTTGTCCGCCTGGGGGTCGAGCATGGTGAGAATACGCTGACGCTGATAGTCCCGCAGCAGAAACAACCAGAATACCGGCATCGCCGCCAGGGCAGCGATCATCGCGCCGAAGATGTAGCGCTTGCGGATGCCGGCCAGGAACAGCACGAACAGGCCCGAGGCCAACACCAGCAGGGCGGTGCCCAGGTCCGGCTGCAATCCGATGAGCACGGAGGGCACCGCCAGCGCCAGCAATGCCACGCACATGTGCGTGAAGCGCGGGGGCAAGTGCTGTCGGCCCAGGTAACTGGCCAGCATCAGCGGACAGGCAATCTTGAGAATCTCCGAGGGTTGGAAGCGGATGAACCCCAGGTCCAGCCAGCGCTGGGCGCCCTTGGCGCCAGTGCCGAACAGGGCGACCGCCACCAGCAACAGCAGGCCGGCCACATAGGGCAGCAGCGCCCAGCGGCGCATGAACCTCGGGGAGAACTGGGCGGCAACCACCATGCCCAGGAGCCCAACACCCATGTAGGCGGCCTGGCGCGTCACGGCGGCGGCGCTCTGGCCACTGGCGCTGTACAGCACGAACAATCCCGCGCCGCAAATCAGCATCACCAGCAGCAACAGGGGCAGATCCAGGTGCACCCGCCGCCAGCCATCGCCGCCGTAGAGGCCAGAGCCCTCGGGCCGCATGCGGTGCACGAATTCAGTCACCGGCGAGTTCCTCCCCGTGGCGCATGCCCATGTAGGCGTCGAAGACCTTGCGCGCCACCGGACCCGCGGTGGAGCTGCCGTGCTCGCCATTCTCGACGATCAGGCCGATGGCGATTTCCGGCGCCTCCACGGGAGCGAAGGCGATAAACAGGGCATGGTCGCGGTGGCGCTTGTCGAGCCGCGAGGCATCGTAGCGCTCCCCCTGGGGAATGCCCACCACCTGGGCAGTGCCGGTCTTGCCGGCGATGGTGTAATCGAGATCCTGGGCGATGACGCGCGCCGTGCCCCGCGGGCCGTGCACCACATCCTTCATGGCGCGGATTACCAGGTCCCAGTGGCGCTCGTCGCCGCCGATGTGGCCCGCGGGCGGCCCCGGATCCACCGCCTGCTCGCCGATGTGGCTCACCAGGCGCGGCGGGCGTATCTCGCCGCGGCTCGCCAGGCGGACGGTGGCCACCGCCAGTTGCAGCGGAGTCGAGAGCATGTAGCCCTGGCCAATGCTGGCGTTGACGGTGTCGCCGGGAAACCAGGCCTGACCACGGGCCGACCGTTTCCAGTCCCGGGATGGCATGATGCCGGCGCGCTCCCCGGGCAGGTCGATCCCGGTCAACTCCCCCCAACTGAACAGGTTGCCAAAGTGGCTCAACTGGTCGATGCCCATTCTCACCCCGGCGGTGTAGAAGTAGGTATCACAGGATTCGACGATGGCCTGATGCAGGTCCACTCGCGGCCCATGGCCGCCGCGTCGCCAGTCGCGGAACCTGTGGCTGCTGTTGGGCAACTGGAAAAAACCCGGGTCCGCTATGGCGGTATCCATGCCCATGGCGCCGGTTTCCAGGGCCGCCAGCCCGAACGACGGCTTGACCGTGGAACCGGGCGGGTACTGGCCCTGCAGGGCGCGATCGAACAGGGGTTGATCGGGGGAGTTGAGCAGCGCCTGGTAGTCGCGGACACTGATCCCGGTCACGAACAGGTTGGGGTCGAAACCCGGTTTGCTGACCATCGCCAGCACCCCGCCGGTGCGCACGTCGATGGCCACCACGGCGCCCCGCTCATCCCCCAGGGCGTCCCAGGCCACCTGTTGCAGGCGAATATCCAGGGACAGGGTGAGGTCCTCGCCCACTTCCGGGGCTATCCGGTCGAGCATGCGCATCACCCGCCCCCGGGCATTGGTCTCCACATACTCGTAGCCCACCTTGCCCAGCAATTGGTCCTCGTAGAATTTCTCGATGCCGGTCTTGCCGATCATGTAGGTGCCGCTGTAGCGCACCGGGTCGAGATCCGGAAGTTCACGGTCGCTGATGCGGCCCACATAGCCGAGCACATGGGACAGCAGTTCGCCATGGGGGTAGTGGCGCACCAGCTGGGCACTGATTTCCACCCCGTCCAGGCGATACTCGTTGACCGCCAGGACGGCCTGCTCCTGCTCGGTGAGGTTGATTCTCAGGGGCACCGGCTCGTAGGGCCTGCGCCGCACCATCTGGCGCCGGAAGCGCTCCAGTTCCTCGGGCTGCAGGCCCAGCAAGGCATCCAGCTCCTCCAGCAGAACATCGAGATCGGGGCTGCGCTCCACCACCACCGAAAGGGTGAAGCCGGCGCGGTTATCCGCCAGCAAAATGCCATTGCGGTCGAGAATCAGGCCGCGGGTGGGGGACACCGGGCGCACATGGACCCGGTTGCTCTCCGACTGGGTGACAAAATCCCCGTGGCGCTCCACCTGCAGGTGGTAATAGCGCCACACCAGGGTGGCGCTGAGCAGCAACAGGACAAGGGCGGCCACGGAGAGGCGGACGGCAAAAAGCCGAAACTCCCGCTGGGGATCCTTGAAGGTGCGATCATGCATGGGCGAGGAGCTGAGCTGGCAACATGGTACGGGGCAACCGAGGTGGAGTACCTGCTGGCCGACAAGGCGCTAGGATCACCCCTGGCCGCGGCGATTGCAAGTGCGAATCACCCGTTGCTGGTGAGCGCGGCACTGACGGAAGCACGGCTACCTTGAACCAATCGGCACAGCATCCTTTAGGGCACCTCTATTTGCAATGGCACTGCTTTAAGCCATTTCGGACTTCGTAGCCCGGTCGGCATCCCGGGGGAGCGATTTCGAGACACGCCGTAAACCCCCTCCGGGGTCCGGCCCGCAATCACAGATTGCGTGCGTTCGGCCGCGCACAAAGCTTCGCTTTGTAAACGCTTGCCTCACCCCTGGGGGCTCGACGGCGCCATCCC
>JBJHDJ010000395.1:0-2940 GCA_050486485.1 Porticoccaceae bacterium | reverse complement strand
ACAGTGACCTGTCCTGAATCAGTCATGGGGTCTGACCCGAGTGGCACTGATTAAAGGCATTTGGGACTTCGTAGTCCGGTCGTCATCCCGGGGTAGAGTTTTCGAGACACGCCGTAAACCCATCCCTGGTGGCTCGACAACCCCGAATTGGTGCGATAGGGCACCACACTGGGGCTCCCTGGCCAGCATCGGCCACCGATGTGTCCAATAATGCTTTCTTAACTTTTTGAATCCATGGCATTTAACTTGATGGCACGATATTTGTATGACAAATGGTTGAATCGCAGCTCCGCCAAGGTCTGACTCCCCAGATCTTCCGGACGCCGGGTAATGAAGCCCTTGCCACCCTCGGTGGCAAGGGCTTTTTGCGTTTGCGGAGCGCGGTAATCCTTCAGCTTCAACGAGGCACCCTATGGAAATGCAAAAAATCGTGGTGGTTGGCAACGGCATGGTGGGGCACCACTTTGTCGCGACCCTGCTGAAGCGCAACCTGCACCTGGATATCACCGTAATCGGCGCCGAGCCGCGCCCCGCCTACGACCGGGTTCACCTGTCGGAGTTCTTCGCCGGCAAGAAGCCGGAGGAACTGGCCCTGACCAGCCGCGCCTTCTACGAGACCAATGGTGTCGCGGCACACTTTGGCGACCCGGTGGCCCGTATTCTGCGGGACGAGAAAGTGGTGGTGTGCAAGGGAGGGCGGCGCTTTGCCTACGACAAGCTGGTACTGGCCACCGGCTCATACCCCTTCGTGCCGCCCATTCCCGGTTCCGGGCACCCGCGTTGCCTGACCTACCGCACCATCGATGACCTGGGCGCCATCCGCCACGCCGCCAGGGATTCCCGGGTCGGCGTGGTGGTGGGGGGCGGCCTGCTGGGGTTGGAGTGCGCCAATGCCCTCCGCAACCTGGGGCTGGAAACCCATGTGGTGGAGTTCGCTCCCGGGTTGATGGGGGTACAACTGGACGAGGCGGGCAGCCGCATGCTGCGGCGCAAGGTGGAAGCCCTGGGGGTGAGGGTGCACACCAGCACCGCCACCCAGGCCATCGTCGAGGGCGAAAGCTGCAAGCTGCGCATGAATTTTGCCGACGAGGCCCATCTGGAGACCGATATGATCGTGTTTTCCGCCGGCATTCGCCCCTATGACCAATTGGCGCGCGAGTCGGAATTGGCCATTGGCGCCCGGGGGGGGATCGCGGTGGACTACCACTGTCGCACCTCGGACAGCGATATCTTCGCCATCGGCGAGTGCGCCAGCTTTGGCGATTTCATCTACGGTCTGGTGGCTCCCGGCTACCGAATGGCGGAGGTGGTGGCCAGCCAGTTCAGCGACGACAAGGCGGTGTTCCAGGGTGCCGACATGAGCACCAAGCTCAAGTTGCTGGGGGTGGATGTGGGCTCCATCGGCGATGCCCACGGCAAGACAGAAGGCAGCCTGTCCTGGGTGTATTGCGACGAGCGGGCCGAGGTCTACAAGCGCATCACCGTCAGCGGCGACGGCAAGACCCTGCTCGGCGCGGTTCTGGTGGGGGACTGCGGGGACTACGACAGCCTGTTGCAGTATTACCTGAACGGCATCGAACTGCCGGATCAGCCCCAGTCCCTGATACTGCCCGCCAGTGCTGGCGGCGCCCCGGCTTTGGGTCCAGCGGCGCTGCCCCCCGGGGCCACCATTTGCTCCTGCCACAATGTCAGCAAGGGGGATGTCATTGCCGCCATCGACGCCGGCCACTGCACCCTGGGGGATGTGAAGTCCTGTACCGCCGCCAGCACCGGTTGCGGCGGCTGTGGCGCCCTGCTCAAGTCCCTGGTGGACCATGAGCTGGAGAGCCGTGGTGTCACCGTGGACAGAAGTCTGTGCGAACATTTCCCCTTTACCCGCCAGGAAATTTTTCATCTCTGCAAGGTGGAAAACCTGCGCTCCTTCGATGAACTGCGGGACAGGCACGGCAAGGGCCGGGGCTGCGATATCTGCAAGCCGGCGGTGGCCTCCATTCTCGCCTCCCTGTGGAATGACTATGTGCTGAAGGAGCAACACGCCGGCCTGCAGGACACCAACGACCGCTTTCTGGCCAACATGCAGAAGGACGGCACCTATTCGGTGGTGCCACGGATTCCCGGTGGCGAGATCACCCCGCAAAAACTCATGGTGCTGGGCCAGGTGGGCGCCAAATACAACCTCTACACCAAGATCACCGGCGGGCAGCGGGTCGATCTGTTCGGCGCCCGCATGTCCGACTTGCCCGCCATCTGGAAGGAACTGGTGGACGCCGGCTTCGAGACTGGTCACGCCTATGGCAAGGCCCTGCGCACGGTGAAATCCTGTGTCGGTTCGACCTGGTGTCGCTACGGGGTTCAGGACAGTGTAGGCATGGCCATCTATATCGAAAATCGCTACAAGGGGCTGCGCTCGCCCCACAAGCTCAAGTCCGCGGTGTCCGGCTGCACCCGTGAGTGCGCCGAGGCGCAATCCAAGGACTTTGGGGTGATTGCCACCGACAAGGGTTGGAACCTGTATCTGTGTGGTAACGGCGGCATGAAGCCGCGCCACGCCGACCTGTTCGCCACCGACCTGGACGACGAAACCCTGATTCGCTACATCGACCGTTTCCTGATGTTCTATGTCGCCACCGCCGACCGCCTACAGCGCACCTCGGTGTGGCTGGAAAACCTGGAGGGCGGCATCGACTACCTGCGAGAGGTGATCGTTGACGACAAGCTGGGCATCTGTGCCGAACTGGAGGCGCGGATGGCGGCCCTGGTGGGCACCTATCAGTGCGAGTGGAAAACCACCATAGAAGATCCAGAGAAGCTCAAGCGTTTCCGCACCTTCGTCAACGCACCCGAGGCTGTGGACGGGCATGTGGTGTTCGTGGAGGAGCGCGGTCAGTTGCGCCCGGCGAATGATGAGGAGCGTTTGTGTCTGACGTCTGACGTCTGATG
>JBJHDJ010000394.1:1765-2942 GCA_050486485.1 Porticoccaceae bacterium | reverse complement strand
GAATAATATGTACATCGAGCGCCCGCTGCGGGATGCGCGGCTCAAGGTCACCCTGTCGGAGGAGGGCGTACTGGAAGGCTATATGGCGGGTTATACGCCAGTGGAGGCCATGTACGACTTTCAGTTTGCCTATCGCAGCGCTTGGGCTCCCGATGGTGGCCAATTGGGTCCCGGCCAGCCCCAGGGCTCCGCCAATGGCGCGGCTTATGTAAATGGGTACACCTGCCACGGTGTGTACCACGCCCTGCACGAGCACGCCGATGGCCACCCCGACCCGGATACCGGGCGCTTTACCTCCATTTCCACCCAGTACCGGATCGAAGCGCTGCCCGCCTTCGTGGTGGACATGGCGAAAATCCGCGCCGAGCGTGAGCTGGCCGACAAAAATCCGCGGCAGGAGTAATGAAAAATGATGTCCTTGCGCCGTCCAGACACCCGCCGCCTTTCCGCAACTCCATCGAGGGTCGCGGTCCTCGCTTGCGCGGGCCTGCTGACCATTGCCCTGGTGGGCTGTGGCCAGGACACGCGCCCCTCGAAGGTGGCGGAGCCGCAACCCGTTGGTGGGCCCCCTCTGGTGCGCCGCCTCACGGAATCCCAGTACCGCGCCACCGTCGCCGACATCTTTGCCCCCGACATTGCCATTCCCGCTCGCTTCGAACGCGGCGTGCGAGTGGAGGGACTGCTGGCGGTGGGAACCAGCCGCATCGGCTTTTCCCCCTTCAGCGCCGAACAGTACCATGCCGCCGCCCGCAGCGTGGCCGCCGAGGTGGTCAGCGAGGAGAGGCGCGGGGAGCTGGTGCCCTGTGCTCCGGCATCGGATTCAGAGTTCGACGAGGACTGTGCGCGGCAGTTCATCGAACTGTACGCGCCACTGCTGCTGCGGCGCTCCGTTGAGCCGGCCGAGGTGGCGTCGCAGGTGGAAGTGGTCCGCGAGGGCTTCATGCGGCTCGACAGCTTCCACGGCGGCCTGCAGCATGTGCTTGCGGGGATCATGGTATCCCCGGAGTTCCTGTACCGCATCGAGCGCACCGATCCTCAACCAGACCGCCAGGGTCGCCATCAGCTCGACCCGTATTCCAAGGCCACGCGGTTGAGCTTCTTCCTGACCAATTCAACCCCCGATGCCGAGTTGCTGCGCGCCGCCGGTGCCGGCGAGCTGGATACCCGGGAAGGCATT
>JBJHDJ010000394.1:0-1755 GCA_050486485.1 Porticoccaceae bacterium | reverse complement strand
GTGCAGGTGGATCGCCTGGCAGCCTCGCCCCGCTTCGAGGAAGCGGTGCGCGCCTTCTTCTGGGATCTGCTTGAGTTCGCCATGTTCGACGATCTCAGCAAGGATTCGCGGATCTTCCCGGCCTACAACTCCACGGTGGCCGCCGACGCCCAGGAACAGACCCTGCGCACCATCGTTCACCACCTGCTCGAACGCCAGGGGGATTACCGCGACCTGTTCACCACCCGCGACGCCTTCCTCACCCGCGCCCTGGGCATCGTTTACCGGGAGCCGGTGCCGGAGCGCTACGGCTGGGAGCACACCCTGTTTCCCGTGGAGAGCCAGCGCGCCGGCATCCAGAGCCATGTCTCCTTCCTGGCCCTGCACTCCCATCCCGGTCGTTCGTCCCCCACCTTGCGCGGCACCGCGCTGCGGGAGGTCTTCCTGTGCCAGATGGTGCCGGACCCACCCCCCGATGTGGACTTCAGCGCGGTGGATTTCGACTCCCCCAATGTGGATCTGCCCACGGCACGGGAAAGGCTGGACCGCCACAACGCCGAGCCCGCCTGCGCCGGTTGCCACCTGATCACCGACCCGCCGGCCCTCGCCATGGAAGTCTTTGACGGACTGGGTACTACCCGTAGCCATGAGAACGGTGTTCCGATCGATACCAGCGGCTCACTGGATGGCATGGATTTCGATTCCCCCACGGGACTTGCCCAGGCACTGCGTGACCACCCTGAAACCCCCCGCTGCCTGGTGGAAAGGATGTATCGCTACGCGGTGGGTCGTGACACCCTGTGGGAGGAACGGGCCTACATGGACTACCTGCTGGCGTCCTTCAGGCAGGATGACTACAGGGTGCCCGATCTGATGCGCACCATAGCCCTGAGCAATAACTTCTTCACCATTCGGATGCCCGAGGCATCTGATCAGTACCACGAGACCCGTCACCAGACCAGCCAACTGGACCAGGAGGATCGACCATGAACAGGATATCCCGACGCAAGTTCCTGCGCGGCACCGTCAACGGCGCCGCCGTGGGCGTGGCGCTGCCCTTGCTGAACTGCTTTCTCGACGACAGCGGCAAGGCATTCGCCGATACCGGGCAACGCATTCCCACCCGTTTCGGCACCTGGATCTGGGGTTGTGGCTTCATTCCCGAAAAATGGATACCGCAAAAAACCGGCTACGATTTCACGCTGCCCGCGGATCTAGAGCCACTGGCGCCCTACAAGGACAAGATGGCCATTTTCAGCGGCTTCGATGTCAAACTGGACGGCGTGCCCAACAAGCCTCACCTGACCGGCTGCATGGGGCTGCGCACCGGCATTCCCTCCGACATCAACGACCTGGTGGAGCCCACCCTGGATGTACGCATCAGTGATGTCATTGGGGTCGGCACCCGCTTCCGCTCCATCGAGGCGAGCGCCTCCGGGATCAACCGCTCCTATTCCTACCGCAGTGCCGGTTCACCCAACCCGAGCATCGTCTCTCCCCTGGAGTTGTATCAGCGCATCTTCGGCGAGGGCTTTCAGGACCCCAACGCCGCGGATTTCAAGCCAGATCCCCGCCACATGGTGGAGCAGAGCGTGCTGTCGTCCATCTCGGAGGAACGGCGGAAAATCATGGGGCTAGTGGGTCACGAGGATCGCCAGCGCCTCGATGAATACTTCGAGTCCATCCGCCAACTCGAACAGCAGATCGCCCTGCAACTGCAGCCCCCGGCGCCGGTGGAGAACTTTGTGATGCCCGACCCACCCCAGGGGGTGACGG
>JBJHDJ010000393.1:0-2952 GCA_050486485.1 Porticoccaceae bacterium | reverse complement strand
ATTCTCGCCTGGAACCTGGTGGGATCGGCCACGGCCCTCGCCTATATCAACCTGGTGGTGGCCATCCCCATGCTGTTCGCCTCCTTGCTGGGGGGCGCCATCACCGACCGCATCGAGCGCCGCCAGATCATCATCATCGGCCAGGGCCTGTTGGTGGTCGCCGAAGTGGCCATACTGGCACTGTTGGTGCTCGACCGCTTGCAGTTCTGGCACATGTTGTTGGCGGGTTTCGTGGCGGGCTGCATCTTCCCGTTCATCATGCCGGCGCGCATGGCGATTACCGTGTCGGTGGTGGGCCCGCGGCGCATCCAGAGCGCCATGGCCTTCGCCGGCGGGGTGATGAACCTGAGCCGGGTGGCCGGTCCCGCCGTGATGGGGCTGGTGATTGCCCGCTACTCCATCAGCGCCGCCTTCGCGTTGGCCACCGTGCTGTACCTGGTGGCGGTACTGTGCATGTACGGCGTCAGGGTCAACAGGTCCATGGCGCCGGGGGCCGGCAAAAAAAGCCTGTTCGCGGATATCGGCCAGGGTTTGACCTATGTGCGCCACAATCGCCCCCTGTTGATGTGCATCCTGTTCGGACTGTTGCCCATGCTGGTGGCCATGCCTTTCCAAAACCTGCTGGTGATGCTGGCGGAACAATCCTGGCAGCGGGGGGAGAGCGCGGTGGGTACCCTGATCGCCATCGGCGGGGTGGGCGGCATCCTCGGCTCCATGTGGATCGTGCGTCGCGGTGACTCGCCCCACCGGCTGGTATTCATGGTGACCACCACCCTGGGTTTTGCCGTGTTGCTGGGGCTGTTTGCCCAGATGCCCAACTATCATCTGGCCCTGGTGCCACTGCTGCTGGCCAACACCTTTGCCGCCGCCTCGCAAACCGTCAACGGCGCCATGGTGCAGATCCTGGTGGATGACGAGGTGCGCGGCCGCATCAGCAGTCTGATGATGATGTCCTTCGGGCTGATGCCCATCGGCGTGTTTCCCATGGCGCTGGCGGCGGACCGTTACGGCGCGGCCCATGCGATCACCGGCGCCTGCGTGGTGCTGTGCCTGTTGGCGCTCCTGTTCTACCTGGGCAGCGCCACCCTGCGGGGCCTGGATCGACAGGTCGGCGCCAGACTGGCGGCGGCGTCTCCGAGCAGTGGCGCCGGCCCAGGGGCGAATCCGGCGGCGGGCCATGTTTGAAGTCCACCAAGAAACCCTCGATGCCCGCGTCCACCGCTACCGCGTCGCCGAGGCGGGACGGGCGCTGAGCCGGGAGCGGGCCCTGATGCTGCTGCAAAGCGACGAGGGATTCCGCGCCCTGCTGATGTCCCTGCTTCGCGACTCGCCCTTCGCGGCCTTTCGCTGGGAGACGCCCGCCATTGTCAGGGAGCTGCTCGCCAGGCCCTTCGAGTTCGTGCTGGTGGACTCGCCGGAGCTGGCGGTGGCCGCCGATGCACAGACCTTCGCCGGTCAATTCGCCAAGGCACCGCCAGGCGCCGGCGTGGTGACCTTCGCCAATCTCGGCGGCGACGCCACCCTGGTGGTGCCCGCGCCCCTGGCACCGGCGCGGGTCTACAGCCACCTGGCCGCCTTCCTGCGCGGCGCGCCGCCGGCGCAGGTGCACGCCCTGTGGGCCGCGGTGGGGCGCGAAGTGACCGCCGCCCTGGGGGACAAACCCCTGTGGGTCAGCACCGCCGGCGGGGGCGTGGCCTGGGTCCATGTGCGCCTCGACGCCCGTCCCAAGTACTACGCCCATGGACCTTACAGAGCGGTGGTTTGAGGCACTGGCCGTTCCCGCGGCGCGAGGGAACCGTCACCCAGTGCTACACTTGCAGCCATCGCGCAGTGATCCCCCTTCTCGCTAGACATTTCATAACAATGAGTGGAGGCCGACGACAATGCTCAATCCCGATACCCAGTGGCACCCCGTTGCCAAGACCCTGCACTGGCTGCTATTTCTTTTCGTGCTGGCGGCCCTGGTGGCGGTGACTGTCGCCCATGACCACGAGGCGGGTAGCCCCGAGCGCATCGGCTGGGTGGTGTGGCACCTCAGCTTCGGCATCACCGCCCTGGTGCTGATGGTGGCGTGGCTGATGGCGCGCCCGCGCATCGGCCGCCCGGCGCCCATTGGCGCCCCCTGGCAGCGGCGCCTGGCCAGCCTGGTGCACTGGGGCATGGTGGCGCTGGTGATCGTCATGCCCCTGGCGGGGCTGCTGATGGCCCAGTTCAGTGGTCACCCGGTGTCTTTCTACCACCTGGTCCCCATTCCCCCCCTGCTACCCGCCAACGAGGCACTGGCGGAACGTATCCTGGCGCTTCACAAGAGCGTTGGCGCGCCCATCTTCGTGCTGCTGGTCCTGGTGCATATCGCCGGGGCGCTCTGGCACCATCTGGTTGACAAGGATGTCACCCTCAAGCGGATACTGCCCGGCGGGGGTTGAAGGCTCGGCTGGTGGGGCAGGGTCCAGTGGTTGCGGCAGGGGTGGCTGTCCATGGCGATGCCGGGCTGGACGGGCAATCCCCAGCGGGATGGGGTATCCTCGGCGGGTTTCGCCCATCAACAGAGGGATGCCATGACCATGAAAATACAGGGGTTTTTTTCCATTCTGATCTGGGGCCTCGGCGCCGCGCTGTCCACCCAGGCCCTGGAGCAGCCGCTCTATGAGCTGGGCATCGGCCTCGGTGGGTTGAAAAGCCCCCATTACCTGGGGGCCGATCAGCACCATAACCTGGTGGCCCCGGTGCCCTTCCTGATCTACCGAGGAGACCGCCTGCGCTTCGATCGTTCCGGTCTCAAGGCCTACCTGGTGGACGAGCGGCGCTGGGATTTCAACATCAGCGTCGCCGCCGCCCTGCCGGTGGACAGCGACGACAACCGGGCGCGGCGCGGCATGGACGATCTGGACCCCATGCTGGAAATCGGCCCCACCCTGCGCTACACCCTGTGGCACAATCCAGACAACTTCA